>NZ_VPCE01000010.1:0-53953 GCF_013418335.1 Acinetobacter sp. YH12145
CTAAATCCACTGGATTTTCTGTGCTGTCATCGACTCCATTTTCATTGGCATCGTTCACCGCTGGAATGGTGATATCCATCAACGCATCAATACGGTCTTGGAAACCATCTTTGGCATCTTGTACTGCTGCAGGCGCTGATGGCAAAGCATTCACCGCGTCTTGTGCCGCATCTTTGGCATCTTGTGCCGCTTTGAGTGCATCTTCAAGTTCGGCTTTTTCGGCTGGGGTAATTAAGCCGTTTGCATTGGCTTCTTCTAATGCATCTTCTGCTGCTTGGTACGCATCTTCTGCGGCTTTTACTGCCGCTTCTGCATCGGCAATTTGCGCATCAACGGTATCATCAATGCCATTACCATCTGCATCGGTCACAGGTGGAATCACGATATCCGTTAAGGCATCAATGCGATCTTGCAGTGCATCTTTGTCCGCGCTGTCTGGCAAGGCATCCACTGCATTTTGTGCTGCATCTTTAGCATCTTGCGCATCTTTTAAGGCATCTTCTAAAGCTGCTTTTTCTTCAGGTGTGATTAAGCCATCTGCATTCGCATCAGTGAGTGCATCTTCTGCTGCTTGATAGGCATCTTCTGCTGCTTCAACAAGATCTGTGGCTAAATCAACTGGATTTTCTGTGCTGTCATCAACTCCGTTTTCATTGGCATCGTTGACTGCTGGAATAGTGATATCCGTCAACGCATCAATACGGTCTTGGAAGCCATCTTTGGCATCTTGCACGGCTGCAGGTGCCGACGGTAAAGCATCGACCGCATCTTGCGCTGCGTCTTTGGCGTCTTGTGCCGCTTTGAGGGCTTCTTCAAGTTCGGCTTTTTCGGTTGGGGTGATTAAGCCGTTTGCATTGGCTTCTTCTAATGCATCTTCTGCGGCTTGGTACGCATCTTCCGCGGCTTTTACTGCCGCTTCTGCATCGGCAATTTGCGCATCAACGGTATCATCAATGCCATTGCCATCGGTATCGGTGACCGCTGGAATCTCGATATCCGTTAAGGCATCAATGCGATCTTGCAGTGCATCTTTGTCCGCGCTGTCTGGCAAGGCATCCACTGCATTTTGTGCTGCATCTTTAGCATCTTGTGCATCTTTTAAGGCATCTTCTAAAGCTGCTTTTTCTTCAGGTGTGATTAAGCCATCTGCATTCGCATCAGTGAGTGCATCTTCTGCTGCTTGATAGGCATCTTCTGCTGCTTCAACAAGATCTGTGGCTAAATCAACTGGATTTTCTGTGCTGTCATCAACTCCGTTTTCATTGGCATCGTTGACTGCTGGAATAGTGATATCCGTCAACGCATCAATACGGTCTTGGAAGCCATCTTTGGCATCTTGAACGGCTGCTGGTGCAGACGGTAAAGCATTCACCGCGTCTTGCGCTGCGTCTTTGGCGTCTTGTGCCGCTTTGAGTGCTTCTTCAAGTTCGGCTTTTTCGGTTGGCGTAATTAAGCCGTTTGCATTGGCTTCTTCTAATGCATCTTCTGCTGCTTGATACGCATCTTCCGCCGCTTTCACTGCCGCTTCTGCATCGGCAATTTGAGCATCCACCGTATCATCAATGCCATTACCATTTGCATCGGTCACAGGTGGAATCACGATATCCGTTAAGTTATCGAGACGATCTTGTAAGTCGTCTTTTTCAGTACTGTCTTTTAATGCGTCAACAGCTTTCTGAGCAGCATCCTCAGCGGCTTTGGCATCGGCAAGTGCTTGCTCAAGCTTGGTCTTTTCTTCAGGGGTAATTAATCCATCCGCTTGTGCATCGGTCAAAGCATCCTTTGCGGCTTTATTTGCATCTTCTGCTGCTTTTACCGCTTTTTCTGCCGCATCGAGTGCTTGATTTGAGTCGCCCGAACCCGATGAACTATCTGAATCATTATTTGCCCAAGCTAAAATGCCTCCAGCAGTAACTAAAGGAACTAACCACGTCCATAAACCAACTGTTGAATCTGAATAGAGTAAAGGATTAATTTCATCGATCGGATTATAGTTAATTTCAAATAATCCAGCTTCATTTGGATTTGTTTCTAATAGATATAATTTATCATCTTCTTCTAGTACAACATTGTTTTCATTTAGATTATCTGTAAAGTAATTCTCAATTATTAGTTGCTGTCCGTCTTTCATTTTTATAATTAAAGTATTTCCACTTCTCTCCATACTTAAAACATTTTCTTTTGAAGTATGTATAACAACAACAGAAGCCTCCTTTAATGAAATATTACTCGTTTGTATGTTTTCTAAAACAGAATGATGTTCTTTTGATACAACTTGGACTTGTAACATGATAATTACCCTCTGGCTTATTTATAAATATATGTTTTAAATAATTTTTTAAATCACATGCTTTATCTAGCTAATAAAAAGGCATGTGAATGGACATATAACAGTTCAGCAAAGTTAAAAAAAATATTAAAGTTTTTTTCTTTATCGCATTGTTAAGATGCTTCACGCCAAACAGAAAGAATGAATTTGCACACAAATACACACCAATACCCCAAAAATGTGATTTTGTTTGCACCTCAAATGTAAAAAAAAGCAAATAAAATGTGATAAAGTTCAACAAAAATGTAATTTTTATAAATTAATCATCGATATGGATACAATATACATACGTAAAATTACCAAAATTACATAATAAGTACTTTTATTTACATTTTTTTATAAAATCATGAAATAAGATCTAACCTCTTTAATTTATTGATTTTATTTATTTGTAATTCTCATTAATTAAAACCATAAAAAAAACCTGTAATTAATTACAGGTCATTTTTAAGATTAAAAATTAATTATTAATTGTTTTTTCAAATGCTTTTAAACGTTTGTAAATAGAAATCAGTTCAATAATGGTTGTCCACGAGGAAATCAGGTATTGGAAAGAATCACGTACACGCCCAAAGACATTTAAAATTTGCATTAATATACCGAGCGTGATTGTTCCCGCTGCAATACTTGGAAACAATACAAAGAACCCATAAATATTATCAAGCTGCATATACCAAATACGAACGAGGTTGAAATAAGCATAGTGAAAATACAGTCTAAAATAATTAAATCGGACTTTACCAAATAATTCTTTTAATGTGAGAGGGTCTGCTCGATCTGCATAATCTTCACCATAAACTAATTCTTTACGATACGCTGCTTCGACTTTTTGATTATTAAACTCCAAACCCGGTAGTTTATAACCCACAAGCATTAAAATAACCGTCCCTAATACTGCCCAAAGGACTGCCGCCCAAACTAATGCATAGGTGATTTCCCCCACGACAGGTAATTTCTTTACATGTGTTGATAAAGTTAACAACACCGGTAGAAATGCAATTAAGGTCATCACCGATTCAACCAAGCTAACCCCAAGTCCTTCTGTGGTTCTCGCAAAACGCATCGTATCTTCTTGAATACGCTGTGAGGCACCTTCGATGGTTCTCAGTTTTTTCCAATGTGCAGTATAAAAGTCATTCATAGCGGTACGCCAACGAAAAACATAATGACTAACGAAAAACAGGTTCAATACCGCCAGTGTGACATATACCATGGCCACATAGAGAAAAGTCAGCGTCTCTGAATATAGCGTCGCCACTTCGCCCCCACCACCTGAAAGCATCTTCTGGATCAGATCATAGAATGGGTTATACCAAGCATTGATTACGACATTACATTCCACACTAAACCAAACATTAAACAGGATAAATGCGGTTCCCCACACAGACCATCGTTGCCAAGGATTATCTGATTTAATCTTCCAAAAGGCTGCAAAGAGTGCCGTTGCTACAAAAAACCAAGCATAGAACCATAAAAATTTGGGGCTCCAAAATCGGCTAATACCAATAGGCAGCTCTGCTTGATGATAATTTGCAGGTAAACCAAACATCGTCCCCCAACTATTGCCACCGCTATACCACAAGACAATATTGATCACGAACCATATAAGGAATGATCCAAAAAACCATTTTGGATTTGGAAAAAAAGATTTAAACATTGGTCCTACATTTCCCTGAATCTTTGTTTTTAGATTGAGTTGCTGATAATAAGTTTTATTTCATTAATTTTCTTGTTCAGATTGAATATTTAACGCTGTTTAATCTGAAATTTAACAATCAAATACAAGACGACACATCTTTCGGTTAGCTTAAGGATGAAAACTGAAGTTCACCTTAAATTCATTATTGATCATGCCCTTTTGATGATCTGGTCATTGTTTGTGGAACAAAAAACACATCTTAGGACATATAATTACTGTTAAAAAGTTTTTCATATTTTAAAATTTTTTTTGATATCAACAGATTAAA
Organism: Acinetobacter sp. YH12145; assembly: GCF_013418335.1. Classification (NCBI taxonomy): domain Bacteria; kingdom Pseudomonadati; phylum Pseudomonadota; class Gammaproteobacteria; order Moraxellales; family Moraxellaceae; genus Acinetobacter; species Acinetobacter sp. YH12145. The sequence goes on from NZ_VPCE01000010.1 coordinate 4,297, forward strand.
AAACCTTAATTTATTTAACCATTATTTAAACTTAAGTTATGGAAAATTCTAAAATATTTTCTGCGATGGAGCTCACATCATTTACAAAACATGTTTCTTCACCAATAATATGCTAAGTTCAATTAACAACCTATGCTTGGGGAAGTAAAATGGAAAGTGCAATTGTTGAATTACTCAAACCAATTACATTAAATAAAGAAAATTGCAGTCCTTTGGTTTTTGAAACTGGTACCGTTCTAAAAGTGATTATGCAAACGCCAGAAGGTTTGTTGGTAAGCAATGATGATAAATTTAACTTTATGATTTCATTCAAAGATAAGAATGATGTTTGGCGCGAAATTTAATTTTGACGTTAAATCTTTAAATCTTCGAATTTTGCATAATAATGAAATTTAAAATTTACTGATTTAAAACGGCATTAAAATAATAAGGGACTGACGAGAGCAGTCCTGAATCAAATTGATCTCACTTACTCATCTTCACTTTCAAACCATCATTTAAGACCGTTTTCTCAACTATCTTTCATTAATCTCATATTTTTCTAACTTCTACTCCGCTGTATTTAAATGCCAAGCTATAGAAAGTATTCTTTTTAATTCATCTGAATCAAAGATTGAATTGGGGATAATTAAGGCTTATCTGTTGTTTTAAAAAATATTTTTTTGCTCAATTGATAAAAATAATTGGTCGTCAATATCACAAAAATCAGGCGTGATAGTTGAAATGCAACCACGATAGGCACAGCTAATCCAAGGGCTTTTGCCATTAAAGACATTTCTGCAATGCCGCCGGGAGATAAGCCTAAAACTAAAATCTTCCCATTAGCATGACTGATATACATCAAGAACAATGCAAACAGGATGGATAATCCTAATGCCAATAAATTAAAAATGGTCGTCATAGCGATAAATTTTTTATGGCTTTTTAAGAAGCTAAAAGGAAACTTTGTCCCTAATGACCAGCCTATACATATTTGTCCAAACGCCGTAAACCACGTCGGAAATTTTAGTTCCAATACTCCGAAAAATGAAAGTAATCCCACTATAACTAATGGTCCGAGAACCCATGCATTTAATACGTTGAATTTTTGAAATATTTTCGCTATCAAACAGGCCAAAGCAAATAAAAGAAAAATTTGGACAATTCCAAAGTGATCAATGATGTGTGGGTCTAGACTCACCCAATGAATATCAAATAATGCTGCTAAAACGATTGGTACAAGCACCACAAGTGCCACGATTCTCAAACTATGCGCAGCAACAACTTTATCCACTTGCGCATGATGATGTTCTGCGATATTCACCATTTCACTGGCACTGCCGATTGCAGAAGAAAACCACGCCGTTGCCCAATCTAAACCATTGATACGATATTGTAATCCTGCGATAAGTGTTCCCAAAATCAATGACCATAAGATGCCGAGTACGATAAAGATCCAATAGGCAGAAATAGCATGGACTAGCGCTGGGGTAAAATATAGTCCCAAAACCATACCAATAATGACTTGTCCCACTTTACGCCAATGCGGTGAACATGTGAGTGGTTGGCCTATACAACCAAACAATAAAGCCGCGAGTAATGGCCCGAGCAACCACGGTAAAGGCAGATGAAGCAAATTTGCGATGAGCGCACCGATCAGTGCATATACCAATCCTTTGGCATTTAATTTTATTATTTCCATATGATCTAACAGCAATGGTCAGACTCGCTGACCATTGCTTCTCCATTTAAGCTTTTTGCTTCTTAATGAATAGATATTTACGGACGATTGGCAAGATCAACAACAGTGCTGACATGACCCAAAGTCCCATACTGATGTTACTGCTCCACAGAATACTGAGCTCACCTTGAGAAATGGAGAGTGCACGTCGTAGATTTGACTCCATCAATTCACCTAGTACAAAACCAAGAATCAGAGGTGCCAATGGAAAATCAAATTTTCGAAGGATATATCCAACAATACCGAGCCCCATACAAAGCACAAGATCGAAAACAGTGCTATGAATTGCAAACACCCCAACAAAGCTGACGGTTGCAATAATAGGAATCAAAATATAACTTGGAATCGAAAGTAAACGCGCAAAGAAGCCAACTAAGGGTAAGTTCAATACCAATAAGATAATATTTCCCACCATTAAGGATGCAATCAATGCCCAAACCAAAACTGGTTGCTCCGTAAATAACTGCGGACCTGGAGTAATGTTATACATGGTCAAAGCCCCCATCATGACCGCAGTTGTTCCAGAACCCGGCACACCTAAAGTCAACATTGGGACAAAAGAACCACATGCTGCCGCGTTATTAGCACTTTCTGGCGCGGCCAAACCACGTAGATCACCTTTACCAAATTGACTACTATCCCCCGCCATTTTACGTTCAGTGGTATACGCCATGGCACTCGCTACACTGGCACCCGCACCCGGTAAAATCCCTGAGAAAAACCCAATCAAGGATCCACGAATCATGGTGGCTAAAGCACTCAGAAACTCTTTAACATTAAATAATGAGCGTTTTCCTTGTTCTAATACCACTTTTCCCATCGTGGTACGTTCAAGCAGCAGTAGAATTTCACTGATACTAAATAAACCAATCACCACAGTTGTAAAGGCAATGCCGTCACTTAAACCCACACTATCAAATGTAAAACGATAAACACCAGTAATCGCATCCATACCCACGGTCGAAATTGCCAGACCGATCAGCGCCATGATTAACGTTTTAAATGGTTGCGTGCTGACTAAACCCGTCAGGCAAACAATTGCAAAAACCATCAAGGCAAAGTATTCCGCAGGTCCAAAGGAAACCGCCCATCGTGCCAAAATCGGAGCAAATAAAACAATCCCAATAAAGGCAATCGTACTACCTATAAATGAGCTAACAGATGAAAGGGATAAAGCAATACCTGCCTTACCTTGCTGAGCCAAAGGATAACCATCTAAAGTGGTCATAATTGCACCCGCATCGCCCGGTACATTCAGCAAAATTGCAGAAATTCGTCCACCATATTCACAACCGAGATAAACAGCTGCCAATAAAATTAAGGCACTATCAACGGGTAATCCTAAGGCATAGGCAAAAGGTAATAAGATGGCAACACCATTGATTGGACCCAATCCCGGCAACAGTCCGACAATCGTTCCAATAAATGCACCAATAAAAGCAATGAGTAAGTTTTGTGGTTGTAAGGCAACTTCAAAACCTGTCATTAAGAAATTAAATATGTCCATGTCGTTGTCATCCCTAACCCAAGAAGCCTAGTGGCAATGGCACATCCAAAACACGGTCAAACAGATAGTAGGTACTCATACTCAGCACCAAACCCGTAATAATGACTGGCACTGTTTTACCGTTAAAAAGTTTCCCAACTGCGATGGTCATCAGTAGCGTTGCTGCGATAAATCCCAACCATTCGAAGCAAAGCGCATAAAGAGATAATACCAATGTGCATAAAACAAGTTTGCCGATTAAATGCTTGGTCCAACCTAGTTCAACAGGCTCGAACATCATGGCTGGGCGCACGGTTAAATAAATGGCACTCACTGTAATTAAGCCCATCAGTAAAATTGGAAAGGCTTTCGGTCCTACAGGGTCGTAGGAAATCGGCGCTTCAAAATTGCATGCGTAAATTAATAAGAAAAAGCCGCAGACCGCAATGATGGCCGTAAGAATCCGTTCAGATTTCATCATCTATCCTCGAAAACAAAAAACTGAGTTGAAAAGGCATTCAACTCAGCGTATTTGTTATTTTGATAATTTATATTCTTCTGATAATTGACGCATTTCAGCCGTTTGCTTATAGACATAAGCACTAATTTCTTCACCTGTTAATTCAAATGGCAACAGATCCTGATTTTCTCGAACGGCATCAAATTTCTGATTGGTCATCATTTTATCAAAGGCATTTTTCCACCAAGCATATGCCTCATCACTGACCTTTGGTCCCATGTAGAAACCACGAATCACAGGCCATTCCAAGTCGTAGCCTTGTTCCTTCGCAGTTAATAACTTAGAAAATTTACCCGCTAAACGTTTATCAGAAAACACTGCTAGAACACGGATATTACCCGCTTCGAGATGCGAGCCAATTTCACTCACATTCCCCACGCCCACTTGAATATGTTGACCTAACAAGGCTGTTAATACTTCGCCACCGCCTTCGAGAGCTACAAAACTCAAGTTGGCAGGATTTACCCCAGCCTTTTTAGCCAAAATTGCCGTTTGCATCCAATCTTGACCACCCACACTGCCAGCACCACCAAAACTGATCCCTTTTGGATTTTCTTTTAGCGCCTTCATCAGATCATCCAGTGTTTTTAATGGCGAATCCTTATGCACTGCCACTAAACCGTAATCAACAGCTACACCCGAAAGCCACTTCACATCCTTCTCAGTAAAATTACCAAATTTACCTTGAGCCAAATTCAGTAAAGAACCAGTTGAAAATGCGATGACCGCATTGTTATTTGCTGGATCATTATTCACGATTTTATTGTAAGCAACGGCCCCAACGCCGCCTGGCATATACGTCACACGCATGGGGTCTTTTAATACTTCTGTTTCTTTAAAGCCGGATTGGATCAGCTTACAGGTCATATCAAAACCACCACCCGGCTTTGCAGGTGCAATACATTCTGCACGTTTTGGATGACCAGGATCTTTTGAGGCATTGCCTGTGCCGCAGCCAACGACTGCTATACTGGTGCAAGCGACGGCTAACCATTTTAATTTCTTCATTGTTAAAATATCCTTATAACGTTGTAGTCCATTTAAAAATTCAATTTTCTTACCTATAGCCATCATCGACCTCCATGGTCCGGTTGTGGTTTGGGTGCTTACTTGGTTTTTGAATTCGTTTTAAGTTTTGCGACACGTTCTTCGACGGCAAATTTTAGTAATGCGGCACTTCGGTAAAAGCCGTGCGCAAACTTACCAAAAGGGATCGTCAAGAAGAAAGTCATAACGGTTGCAAGATGAACAATCAGCAAGAGAGCCATTGCGGAACTATCGCGAAATGCCAATAACGCCAGACCAGTAATGCTGATCAGCAATAACAGGAAGATAAAACCACGGTCCATTGGTTTTTGATTTGCATCGCCATGCATCGGATGTCGTTTAATATTGAGATGAAGCAGCCCGATCGGTCCAATGATCAGACCAATGCCACCCAATGTACCTAAAATCACCGGTAAACTGGTATAGGCATAAGGTGCTTCTAATCCTAAAAAGTAGTGATACATCGTCGCGACACTAGTTGCCATAAAGCAAAGTAAAAATCCATACATCGTGAAGTGATGGAAAACTCGGCGGATTTGTGTATAACGATCATCTTCCTCATTACAGCCTTTACCATGTCCACCATCTAAATATTTTAAGGTCAGGACATTTTTTGATGCTTGTAAAATATCAGGTTGAGCAACGCCTTCTGGAATAATTTTTGAAGTTTGTTTCCAAAATTTTGCTATTCCCAAGCCCAAAAGCATAAAAGCTAAAATAAATACAGAGCCAAATAACACGGCAAGAAAGTTATGCGGAAAAATTGCATAAAAATTCCCTTGATATTGACCAAAGATATTGGTGCCATTAAGCCAAACACCCAAGAGCATCAGTAATGCAAAAAATACCGACATCGCAGAAACTAGCGGAATTCCGGTCTTTTTATAAATCGCACCAAAAGATGCAGGAACTGCAAATTCTTGATAGGTTTCTAGGCGAACTTGTGCCATGGCTTGAGGAATATTGACGCCAAATTCATGCGGAGGCGCATACTGACAGGCATGTAAACATGCGCCACAGTTGTGACATAAATTTGCCATGTAATGAATATCGGCTTGCGTAAACTCAAGTCTTTTGGTCATTGCAGGGAAAACCGCACAAAATGTCTCGCAGTAACGACATGCATTACAAATCTGTAAAGCCTGTTTTACTTGCTGTTCATGATCCGAGAGCTGCACAACTGGTATTAAGTTTTTAACATTTGCATTCATTCTTTAAACTCCCAGTTTAAATGCAGCTTGAGCCGCATTTTTTCCTGCAATCCGACCAAATGTCGTTCCAATCGACATACCTACACCGGCCGTATAACCTTGCCCAAGTACATTGCCAGCCATCATTTCGCCTGCAACAAATAGATTTGGACTCGCGACATTTTCAAAGCGTACAGCGGCATCATCTTCGACTTTTAAGCCTAGATAGGTGAAAGTAATGCCTGGACGTAAAGCGTAGGCATAATATGGCGGTTGGTTTAAAGGAACAGCCCAATGTGTTTTTGCGGGGGTTAAATTCTCAGTATGGCAATTATCCAGTACAGTGTGATTAAACTCACCCGCCACACAGGCTTGGTTATAGTCCTTCACGGTTTGAACTAAAGTCGCAACATCTAGATTTAATTTTTCTGCCAATTCTTCGATCGTATCTGCCTTAGTACCTTCAAAGACTGGTGGCATAAAACGCCCAACAGATTTTGAATCAATAATTGAATACGCAATCTGACTGGGCTGTTTTGCAACTAAACGCCCCCAAATGGCATAACGTTTCGGCCAGAAATCTTCGCCTTCATCATAAAAACGTTGCGCATTTTTATTGACCACGATGCCGAGTGAAACACAGTCAATACGGGTGCAAATGCCACCATCGTACAACGGCGCGCGGGCATCAACTGCAACACAATGTGATTGAGATGGGTCGCCAATAATATCTGCCCCCTGATCAATCATGAACTTTAGTAAATTGCCTTGGTTAAATCGTGTACCTCGGATAATGAAATGATCTGCAGGCCATTCGCCATTTTCATTTTGTCCCCACGCTTCTTTTAACCATTCGCGATTGGATTCAAATCCACCTGCAGCTAATACACATGAAGCGCCGTCAAAACGCGTGCCATCTTCAGCAATTGCAGCAATAAATGTCCCATCTTCAATAATCAGTTCATTGATTTTTGTGTTGTAGCGAATCTCGACCCCTAAATCTTTTGCACTTCTAAAATAGGCATTCACCAAAGCTTTACCACCACCCATAAAAAAAGCATTGGTCCGTGCTACATGTAAGGCACCTGATAACGGTGGTTGAAAATTTACCCCATGTTGACGCATCCAATTACGGCAAGTTGCCGTGGTGCGAATCACTAAACGCGCTAAATGCTCATTGGTTTTACCTGCAGTTACTTTGAGTAAGTCCTGCCAATATTCTTCTTCTGGATAGGCATCGACTAACACATCTTGAGGTTCATCATGCATACAACGCAGGTTACGGGTATGTTGTGAATTTCCACCGCGCCATTCCTTTGGTGCTGCTTCTAGCAATAAAACTGAAGCCCCAGCCTCCCTTGCTGTCAGTGCTGCACATAAAGCGGCATTCCCACCGCCAATTACAATTACATCATGCATTCGATGTCTTCCCTTTCGAATTTGATGTAATTTAAGACCAAAACTGCCTAGCGCTGTGATAGGCAACTTTTAAATAGGTGTTTAGTAAAATTAAATAGGCTAAAAGTCTAATAGCTCTGCACTAGGCCAAAAACCATTGTTGATCAACTCTTTAACACAAATTTTAATTGCTACTTTGGTGGCGAGACTTGCAGGAGAAAGCTCTTCTTCAGCAATACTAATAAGATAATTAATTCGATCCAGCACTGGTTCGACTACTTTGAGTAAACAAATATCTGATTTGAGATAATCAAAATGTGCACTGACAGGTTGAATGGTCGCCATATTTAAGTTGCTGACACAGTTCATGAGTAAGTGTAAACCATCAACTTCATAATTTACGTCCAGCCCCTCAACCTTTTGATCTATGAATTTACGTAGTCCATGTCGTTGGCTTGGTAATACCAGAGGCAAACGATTCACATTTTCTAAATCAATTTTTCCATTTTCAATGCAGTGTTCAAAGCCATACTCTTTCAGTAAAGAACGATTTGCCATAAGAAACATTTGTTCTTTTAATAAGGGCTGTACAGCCCAATTGACATCCACATCTTGTGTGAAAATGATCGCGATATCTAATTGTCTCGAATTTACTAAATTGGTGAGGTTGCCAGATAAACTCTCTACAAGGTGGATTTTTATATCTGGATAACGCTGTGACATCAGCTGCATAAAGGGAATACCCAGAACTGACGCTATACTGGGTGAAAATCCAACGCTGACATGACCCGTCAGACGAGATGAGTGCGCCGCCTCAATGGCATATTGCACATGACGTAGAGAAAGTTGAGCTTGCTTAAAAAATGCTAAACCCGCTGGCGTGGGCGTCACACCTGTTGAGTTTCGCTGTAATAAGCGTGTACAGAGTTCATCTTCAAGTTTGGCAATCTGTTGACTGAGTGCCGATGTGCCAACCTCAAGTTTTTGTGCAGCTTTGCCTAAACTTCCAGACTCTACAATGGTGATGAAATATTTGAGCTGTTTAAGTTCCACTCACGCTCCTTAAGATTTTTTCAATGCTTCATGTTAGTTTTAACAATATAGAAGCTAAAAAAACAGAAAAATCATTCAAAAGAAGTATTGAATATAAAAAAATATATTTTATGTATTTCGACACTTTAAATTGTCATATTCTACCTACTCAATTCACCTTTAGTCCCTCAAAAAAATCCACTATCTTACCCGGCAAGATAGTGGATTCAGATTTAAGGAATAGGTTCTAGTAAGCCCACTGCACCAGCAGTCTAAAGAACCCTGCGACAAGCGCCAAACTCAAGACACCACTAAGCCATAGCACAATAAACCAGCCTGCTTGATTCAGTTTCATGATGATTCTCCTTAATGATAGCCATCATCGCCGACACGAACTTTGTCACGGAACACCCAATACGACAGTGCGGTATAGAACAAAATAATCGGTATCAGCACCAATGCTCCAATCAAGGCGAACAATTGACTGCTTTGCGGTGCTGCTGCCTGCCAAATGGTGACGGATGGTGGGATGATATTTGGCCATAGACTGATTAAGAACCCTGTATATGCCAGCACAACTAAGACAAGTGTATAAATAAATGGCGCAAATTCCTGACGTCTTTTACAGGCACGTAAAGCCAATAATGTGAAGATCAATACTAAAATCGGCACAGGACTAAAATAGTACAGTTGCGGCAAGCTAAACCAACGATTTGCAATCTCTGCATGTACCAATGGGGTGTAAATACTCACTGCAGCAAAAATCACAAATAAGGCGATAATCAGTTTTGGCATGAGGCTAAACATATGATTTTGAACACGTGCATCCGTTTTAAAAATCAGCCAACCACAGCCCAAGGTGGCATACAGCACCACTACAGCAATCCCAGTAAAAATTGAAAATGGGGTCAGCCAATCCAATCCGCCACCACTATAAATACCATTGGTGGTTTCAATCCCTTGGATATAAGCACCTAAAATCATACCTTGGAAGAATGATGCTAAGATCGAGCCCCAAATAAACGCTTGATCCCATAAATGTTTAGTGCGGTTCGCTTTAAAACGAAACTCAAAGGCGACACCACGGAAAATCAGTGAGATGACCATTAAGATAATCGGCATATACAGCGCAGAAAGCACAGTCGAATACACCAATGGAAATGCCGCAAATAAGCCTGCACCACCTAAAACCATCCAAGTTTCATTGCCATCCCAAACTGGTGCAACGGTATTCATCATCACATCGCGTTCTTGGCGATCTTTTACTAAAGGAAAAAGGATACCAATCCCTAAATCAAAGCCATCGAGTACCACATAAATCAGCACACCTACAGCAATGATTACTACCCAAATTAAGGATAAATCAATCATGGTTTTTCTCCTGTGGTTGTACTTCAAGCGACTCATCAATCGTACTCATTGGACGATTTGATGCACGAATGACCTCACCATCGCTATGGGCTTGAGAATGAATGAACTGTGGTCCTTTAACCATCAATTTGAGCATGTAATAAATCCCAATACCAAATACGATGCAGTACACGATCACAAAGATTATTAAGGTTAAACCGACTTGTTCTGCCGATACTGGTGACAAGGCGTCTTTGGTACGCAGTACGCCATACACGACCCAAGGTTGACGACCGACTTCTGTGGTAAACCAACCAGCAAGCAGGGCAATAAAGCCTGAAGGTCCCATACATAAGGCAAATTTGTGTAGCCATTTTGACTCATAAAATTTCCCAGTTTTACGCAACCATGCACCCATCAGAGCAAGCAAAATCATCAAGACTCCCATACCGACCATAATGCGGAAGCTCCAAAATACTATGAGCGAGTTTGGTCGATCTTCAGGGGCAAAGTCTTTTAAGCCTTTCACCTCTCCCTCTAAGGTGTGCGTCATGATCAGACTACCAAGGTTCGGAATGCCAATTGCATACTTGGTTTCTTCCGCCTCCATATCAGGAATACCAAACAAATATAACGGCATGCCATGATCTTTATTAGTTTCCCAATGTCCTTCAATTGCAGCAAGTTTCGCAGGTTGATGTTCTAATGTATTTAGACCATGCATATCCCCCACAAATACCTGTAAAGGTGCAAGTGCGAGAATCATCCACATCGCCATAGAAAATGATTTTTTTACTAAGGCATCACGGCGACCTTTGAGTAAGTGCCATGCTGCAGTAGCAGCGACCAATAAGCCAGATACAAGGAATGCTGCTAGAGCCATATGCGCTAAGCGATATGGGAATGATGGGTTAAAAACGATAGCAAACCAATCTTGCGGCACTATAATGCCATTTTCAAAGCTGAAGCCTTGTGGAGTTTGCATCCAGCTATTGGAAGATAAAATCCAAAACATGGAAATACAGGTGCCAATTGCCACCATCAGTGTGGCAAAGAAATGGGTTTTAGGACCCACTCTTCCCCACCCAAACAGCATAATGCCTAGGAAACCCGCTTCTAAGAAGAAGGCACTCAAGACCTCATAACTGAGTAAGGGGCCAGTGACACTACCCGCAATACGAGAGAATTCACTCCAGTTGGTGCCAAATTGGTAGCTCATGACTACCCCTGAAACCACTCCCATTCCGAAAGACAATGCAAACACCTTGATCCAAAATTGGAACAGATCACGGTAAACGGGATCTTGTGTTTTTAGCCAACGCCATTCTAAGACCGCAAGAAAACTTGCTAGCCCAATGGAAATTGCAGGGAAAATAATATGAAAAGAAACTGTAAAAGCGAATTGAATTCGCGCCAATTCAAGTGCTGTCAAACCTAAATCCATGTCTATCACCTTATTGTGGAATTATGCGGTGAACCACAAACGGCCCATAATTTCGGGACTGCTTTAGGAAAGATAGATCAGTACGAAGACGCAGACTGTTGTGAATCTGTTGGGATTTGATCAATTGTTTTAGCCTAATGATATAGGCGAACCGATTCTGTTCGCATCCGCTAAACGGTGCAAAAATATAAAGTTTCATAAAATCACTCTTTAAATACCGAGGTAAATCAACAATTCAAATTGTTGGTCTGATTAGGATTTAAAGTGTGTGTGGAGGTGCCCTACCTTGTGGAAGTAAGTAAAGCCTTTGCAGTGAGAAATATACATGTCGGAAAGCATCTTTATAGAAACTTAGACGGACTTGAATCTTATCGATGATTTCAAATATCTCAAAATCAAAAGGTAGGACAACATCACTATAGACGGTACAGTATTGGCATTGATGGTTATGTCCATTGTGATCGTCGTGATTATGATCGTGGGTCAGATGATGAACAAGTTCGTTATACGTCTCATGTACGTGTTTGTGCTTTTCTGGGGACAGTAAATTATGTGTAATAGAGAGACATACCGGAGCAATTTGAAATTCTTCGGGTAATAGTGGTTGTAAATATACTGCGATTTGCAAAACTAAAGTTAAAATTGCAAAAAACATTCCACTCTGTCTTAGCAACATATTCTCTCAACAGATGCCAACGAAAGCAAAAATACTTAAAAAGCCGTGCTTCCTTGAAATCCGATCATACAAGTCAGCTTTATAGAATAAATATACCTAAAATACCAAGATCTTTAAAGTGAATATTCACTTTAAAGATATAAATATGAATTTTTAAGATAAAGACATAAATAAATCTTTAATAATTTGAAATACAATATTTTTAGGTTTTAAAAAAATTAAGCGGTAACTTTAAATACGACACCCCATTTGCTTCAGGCTCAGGAAAATGCCCTGCAAGCATATTGATTTGAATCGAAGGCAAAATCAGTTTGGGCATACTCAAGGTAGCATCTCGCTGATTACGCATCTGCACAAATTCAGATTTTGTAGTTCCCTCATGAATATGAATATTGTGCTCTTTTTGCGTTTGAATATCGGTTTGGCAGTGATATTCATCACGCGTTTTTGGCAAATAGTCATGGCACAAGAACACCCGGGTGGACGCTGGCAATTGATACAGTTTTTGCACCGAATCAAATAAGGAATCTGCACTACCACGCGGAAAATCACAACGTGCTGTGCCATAATCTGGCATAAATAATGTATCACCGACAAAAACTGCATCACCCACTACATAACTTAAACATGCAGGCGTATGACCTGGTGTCGGGATGTTATAGGCCTCTAGCTCACCAATATGAAAATGCTCATGATCATCAAATAAATAATCAAATGGTTGTTGAGCATTAAACTGCTTGATATCTAAATTATAAATGGCACTAAAGGTTTCTTGCACCAAGGCAATGTGATGACTCATGGCAATTTTGCCACCGAGTACAGATTTTAAATACTGTGCTGCAGTCAAATGATCGGCATGCACATGGGTTTCCAAAATCCAATCTACTTTTAAATCTTGTACTTTGACATATGCAATGATTGCATCAGCATGGGTGGTCGAGGTGGTTGCCGAAGCCGCATCATAGTCCAAAACACTGTCAATGATAGCGCAGCGCTTGGTTACCGGATCACTCACCACATAACTAAATGTATTGGTCGCTTGATCAAAAAAATCCTGAACAATCGGTTGTTGCATAGTTAAGCTCCTGACCATTTACGGTGAATCAACACGCCTGCAAGCATCGCCACTATAAAATATAAAACTTGATAATGCCCTAAGCCAATTAAGGTGAAACTTGGCGCTGGGCAAATGCCGGCAATCCCCCATCCTGCACCAAATATTAAGGCACCGATAATAAGCTTTGAATCAATTTTATTGTTACTTGGTAAATCAATCTGCTCATTAAATACTGTGGTTGGTGCACTGCTACGTACCGCTTTTTGGAATGGAATAAATGCCACAGCAATTGCCCCCATCATGACAAAGGCAAGGCTTGCATCCCAATTACCAAATATGTCTAAAAAATCGATCACTTTTTGCGGATTAGACATGCCAGAGAACATCAAACCTACTGAAAAAAGCGAACCAAATACAAAAGCTAAAAAGTTTTTCATTTTACAATGCTCCAATCAAGTGACGAACGACATATACAGCAATAAAGCCTGCAAACATAAAGGTCATAGTTGCAATGATGGAACGTTTAGATAATCGGCTGATCCCACAAATACCGTGACCACTGGTACAACCAGAACCTAAGCGGGTACCAAAACCCACCAGTAAACCAGCAATAATCATCATTAATGGGCTAGCAGACACGATAATCTCTGGTTGTACAAAAAGACCATAAATAAATGGCGTGATGATCAAGCCTGAAAGAAACCACACTGCAGGCGTTTTAAAAATCGTCTGTGGATTCAGTACCTGCGCAATCAAGCCACTGATGCCTGCAATACGCCCATGGACATACAAATAACCCACCACTGCTATACCCAACAGAGCACCACCAAGAAACGCTGTCACAAAATCATGCATAGTTAACGCGCCATAAACAATATTCAAACTTATATTATATATCTTTGTATATTAATCAAGCCATTTTATGTTATTATCTCGACATACTTTGCTCTTTTTGCTTTTTATGATTCGGGTTAGACGTTATGAACATCGCAATCGATAACTTAAAAATTGAATTTACGCAGGTTGATACCGTTTCCAATTGTTTGAAAGTATTATCAAATCCGGACCGTTTAAAAATTTTATGTGTGTTGATCAATGGCGAATTAAATGTTCAGCAAATTGAGGAATGTACTGATATTCATCAGCCGACCCTATCACAACAATTGACCGTTTTACGGAACAATAAAATTGTCTCGACACGTCGTGAAGGCAAACAAATTTTTTATCAATTGGCAGACCCTAAAGTGCTGGGTATTATGCAAACGCTGTATCAATTGTACTGTCAGGAATAAACATTTTTGTGCATGCTTTTGTATGGAAGCTCAGCCAAGTTTAGTAAATCCAAAATGAGATGATCAGCAAAAACCCAGTCAGCATGGTCAATAAATTCAGCCACACGGGATGTTGGGTCTGATAATCCGCAATAAATTCCTGTTCGGTTAATGAGCTTAATCCTCGACGATATTGCAAAATTGAGGCAAAGTTCACCAATAAACCAAACACAATCACGGCAATGCCAAGCCACTGTCCATAGATAATTTTGTGCTGATATTCCTCAGGGTGCAGTAGTTGTAGCAATACATTTGATTTTTCAATCACAAAACCAAAGGCTATCAGGGCTAAACCACTGCGGTTCCATGCCAATGCTGTACGTTCCAAAGCGAACAATACGCGTGGATCTTGTAAATTTGACATTGCGCCCCCTGATGTTTAAGTCGTTGACGTTGAGCTTAGCATGATCTTAGACGCGCTGTTGTGTTGGCTTGGTGAGCATCTATTTTCCTTATTTTTCAAATATTTCTTTGAGATCACTCGGCATCCCTTGTGCAGACTGGAAGTTCCCCTTGCTGTCACGCCAAGCAATGGATGGTGTTGAGAAGAAACCATATTTGCCCATTAAACTTTGGTTAAAATCAATTTTTTCTGCAATCTCTAAAGGAATATTTTCAGCTGGTTTAAGACGATTTTTGCCACGATTGATATTGATATCATGAAATACCGCTGTTGGATTTTTTGACATCAGCAAAGTTGCCACCTGAGCACGGCTTTCTTCACGAATCACACCCACTTGAATATGACGTAATTGAACCTTGCCTGACTCTACCCAAGGACGTGCTTCTTGCCAAAATTTATGGCAATACGGGCAATTTGGATCAGAGAACACATAGACGATACGTGGTGCATCGCTTTTGCCATCTTGAATCCAAGTTGAACCTTCTAATGTTTTCCATACATCATCCAAAATGGCTTTTTTCATATGGGTTTCAATTTGGGTGTTTGAAAGATTATTGCCTTGGGCATCAAACAACTCACCTTTTATATAATATTTACCATCTTTAGAAATAAAAATGGTATTGGAATATTGGTCTTCATGCCCCACCCAACCTGTTAAACCTTCGGGTGCAGGAATTGGTTTTACAAATTGAAAGCCTTCTTTTTTTAGTTGTTTTTTAATGGCATTCGGACTAGCACTGACACCACATGCCACCGTCAACAGTGTTCCGATAACTAAACTGGTTTTAAGTAAAGTATTCATGACACATATCCTATGATTAATTTATGGGTTAATTTTCTTGAGATATTGTTGCAACATCGCTTGACTGAGTTCGCCTTGATGACGCGCAATCAACTGACCTTGTGCATTGAAAAATAAGGTAGTGGGTAAACCTAAACTGTTCACTGCTTGTGGCATTTCACCCTGCATATCGAGCAAAATATTTTGAAAACTGAATTGATGTTTTGTGAGATAAGTACGGACGGTATCGACCTCTTCCCCTTGATTGAGCATGACAAAATGCACCTCAGGATAATGATCCTGCGCACGCTGTAATACAGGCATTTCACGATGACAAGGCGGACACCAACTCGCCCATAAATTCACAACCGTGGGCTGACCTTGAAATTGTTTTAGCGCAATCATTTCTGACCGACCTTGACTGGCTAGGTTCAGACTTGGAAAACTCAAATTTGGATAATGGCTATCTTGATGCATGATTTTTTGTACTGTCCATCCTGCCCCCATAAGCAGGACAAAGATCAGTAATAAAATGGCCTTGGCTTTTTTTGTCATGGCTGAGTTTTTCCACCAAAACCACGCACTTCCTGTCAGCACACCGCCTATTAGATGAAAACCTTTGTCTTGAATTTTCAGCATATCAATGGGCGATGCGAGATAAGATTCCAGATTTAATCCAATAAAGATCAAGCGTGCACCGAGTAATCCGATCCAAACACTGCTCCAAATCGAATCTTGGAAACGCTGTTGAATCTCGGCTGACCACTGTGCTTTTTGCCCGACTTTTCGTCCAATCATGGCACTGACCAGCAAAGCCAACACCAAACACAACAGTCCCCAAGGCAACATGAATGGTCCAAGATGCAAGGCTTCATTCGAAATCATCGCTGTGCTCCTACCTTAAGTCGGTTCAAGAGTTGCTCTGCACTAAAGGTACCCGTCAAACGTAGATTGCGCTGTTCCTGATGCTCTGTATCTAAGAAAATTAAGGTCGGTGGCCCTAAAATTTGCCATTGTTTTAGTATGACATCCTGACTTACTTCGTATTCTGTTAAGTCGAGTTTGATCCGAGCAACATGTGCTAAACCAGCTTGTACATCGGCACGAGGCATCACCTCTTTTTCAATCGGCTGACAAGCCACACACCAATCAGCATACACATCTATGAGTACTGCTTGTCCTTTGACTTGATTGAGGGCCTGTTCAAGCTCGGCTTGGGTACGTACTTTTTGCCATGCGACTAATGATGTGGCTTGTGTCGTACTCAGTTGTGACCATGCTTGCGTGATATACCATCCACCGGATATTGCAGTAGCTAAGCTCATAACAATGAACAGCAGTTGCGTCGGCATTTGTGAAATATGCGGACGAATCTTCCATAAAATGTAAACCGTGATACCGATGAATAAGAGTCCCATCAACGTCAAATAAACCACACTCGGCAGTAAAGGACGCAGGAAATACACCGCCAACAACAGCATGACAAAACCGAAAGTGAATTTTAGACGATCCATCCACACGCCCGGTTTGGGTAAGTACTGTGCACCAAACACACAGGCAATCAACAATGGTAAGCCCACACCTAGACCTAGAATAAACAGGTAACTAGCCCCCATCCACGGTTCAGGCAATTGCGCAACAAACAGCAAAGCCCCTGCCAATGGCGCACTCATACAGGGTCCGACAATTAGCGCAGAGATCATGCCCATAATGAATGAGCCCCATAAGGTTCCACCTTTTTGTCGTTGTTGCCATTGATCTAAACGCTGTAATACACCTTGTGGTAAAGACAACTGGAATACGCCAAATAAATTCAATGCAAACAGCAAAAACATGACCGCAAATAACCCCATAAAGATGGGACTTTGTAACCAACGTTGGAAGTTATAGCCAAGTCCTGCCACAGCTAAACCCATCAAGGCATAAATCAATGCCATTCCGACCACAAAGACACCTGCAATCATGCCAGCACGATAGCCACGATGACGTTGTACCAAAATACTGGATAAGATCGGAATCAGTGGTAAGGAACATGGTAAGAATGCGAGCAATACACCTAAACCTAAAAAAATGATCAGATTCAGTGCAATATTGTCTGTTGAAAGTAAATAAAAGAAGTACTGGTCGTTGTTCCAATCGATCTGCTTCGTACGCTGTTCAGCATTCGTTGTAGTCACAGATTCAGAACTTGCCTGCATCATCAAGGCATCATCTAACTCTGGCGCACTGGCTTCGCTAGGTTCTGTTAAAGCAGTCACTTCAGAAGAGGGACTTAAACCATTTTCATCCTCTTTGACTTCTGCTGTATTTGCTGGCGTTACAACTGTTACAGTTTCAGTGTTTTTCGCCTGTAGTTCTACAGGTATTGCAGTATTGGGTAATGACGACGATGTGACTGCATCTAATAATTTCTTTTGCGTTGTACTTTGCTGACTCAGCTTGCTTTCAGGCAATAATCCATCGGCATCGGTTTGAATGGTGGTGCGCTGAACTGGATAACATAAGCCACTTTCGGCACAGCCTTGCCATTCAATTTTATAGCTTTGCTTCGGTTGCATGGCGACAGTTGCTTGCACTTGTCCATAATGCACTTCGGTCATGCCGAAATTGGGGTCATCTTTTTGCTGTGGACGAGGCAGTTGCAGTGATAATGCTTTGCCATTTTCAATGACTTTAAGCTGATCATGATATAGATAATATCCATCAGCAATACGCCACGTGAAGATGGCTTTGTCTTGCGCTGTGGATACAGCCTGAAAAGAAAATGCTTGATCAGGAGGTAAAAAATCAGCGGATGCTGTTTGCATACTCAAAATGCTGAATATTCCACACAACCCTGCTAACCCTATACGCATAGATGACTTCCAATACCCGATACGAATCTATTTTGGTTGATTATGCAAAAGCATAAATTAAGGGAGCATTAATAAGATAAATCATTTATAAAATACAGGTAGGAAGTCAGGAAAACGCTATGTTTGTTGTTTTGGTTGAAGATGATCCATATATTGCCTCAAGTATTTGTGCCACATTGGATTTTTTAAATATTTCAGTAGAACATGTGAGTCATGCGCGTGATGCGGATTATTTTATCCGCCACAGTGCGGTCGATCTATGTTTACTTGATTTAGGCCTACCTGACCAAGATGGTTTAGACTTACTGCGATCATGGCGCAGAGATCAGATTCATGTTCCTGTTTTGGTTTTAACCGCACGGTTACAGACCCAACAATGTGTTGAGGCATTAAATGTCGGCGCTGATGACTATTTAACCAAGCCTTTTGAACTGGATGAACTGATTGCACG
The DNA here is from genome assembly GCF_013418335.1 of Acinetobacter sp. YH12145. Classification (NCBI taxonomy): domain Bacteria; kingdom Pseudomonadati; phylum Pseudomonadota; class Gammaproteobacteria; order Moraxellales; family Moraxellaceae; genus Acinetobacter; species Acinetobacter sp. YH12145. Next base: position 23,038 of record NZ_VPCE01000010.1, read on the forward strand.
GGTTCATGCACTCACCCGACGTCATCGCGGTTTTTCATCGAATGTCATTCAATTTGACCACTTAAAGCTCAATAAAGACACTCAAGAAGTCCATTATCAAGATCAGATGATTCAGCTTTCACGCCGTGAATACAGTTTGCTTGAAACCTTGATGAGCCATCCAAATCAAGTACTTAAAAACGAAGTGCTGTTAGACAAGTTATACGGCTTTCAAGATAGCATTGAAAGTAATGCCCTGAATGTCCATATTTATCACTTAAGGCAAAAATTGAATGCGGACTATATTCAAACCATTCGTGGTGTCGGTTATATGTTTAGAATTGCTGAGTCAATCCCATGCAAAAATCACACAGCTTAAAATGGCGCTTGGTCAGCAGTCTTTTGGCCTTGATGATCGGCTTATGGAGTGTAGTATTTGTTTGGCTGTATATCGACTTACAAAAACGTCTACAGGAGACTCTAGATCAACGTCTACATGCCTCCGCACAAATGGTGGCACGGCTAATTCAACAATTACCAGTGCAAAGCTTGGATGAGTCTGCCTTAGCCCAACAACTTCATTCCACAGACCAAGAACAATTGATCGCGTGCGAAGTATCATTATTTAGCTCTGACATCAGTGTAGGACAGCATGTCATTGCCAAAACACGCGGTGCACCGAAAGATTTAAGTCAGCAAGCAGTTGGTTTTAGTACTTGGCAACAAGGTGAGACGCAATGGCGCAGTTATGTGTTACGCCGTGGTGAGATTCAAGTGGTGGCTGCAGAGCGTATGTTTTTGCGGGAGTCTTTGCTAAAACAGATTTTGCAATCGGTCTTAATTCCGCTGATCTTGTCATTATTGTTGTGTATCGGCTTAATTGTTTTAATTGTTCGTCGAGAATTTAAAGCCTTGGATCAGGTTGTAAGCGATTTAAGTCAGTCTAATTTATCGCTCAATGAAGCAAGCCAATATTTAACGAGCTTAGATGCCAATACCATGCCCTCAGAGGTCTACCCTTTTGTGCAAAATTCGAATCGCTTAGTCCATAAACTGCATCAAAGTCTTGAAAATGAAAAAGTCTTTAGTGCATACGCGGCGCATGAATTACGGAGTCCTTTAACCGCAATTAAAACCAATGTGCAATTGGCACAACTGATGGCAAAAACGGACGGCAATATGAAATTGCAATATAGCTTGGATCAAGCAAATCAAAGTGTCCGTCGCTATGCTGATTTACTTGAGCAATTACTGATGTTATCGAATACCGATCAATCTATTGAACAGATCAAAGCAAGCATTCAGGTACAGCCCATTATTGCCAAAGTACTTGATGATTTAGCACTAATTTATCCTGAAGCAACAGCTAAAATTCAGGTCGATTGGCACAGTCTTGGTAATTTGGCATTACCTGAATTTGCCTTGTATTCTGTTCTTAAAAACCTGCTTGAAAATGCCTTATTGCATGCAAACGCTGATGTGATTGAGGTGAAAATGCAGGAAAATACGTTACGCATTCAAGATAACGGCCGACATTTAAATGCCGAAGACATTCGTTACTTAGGGCAACGTTTTTGGCGTAAATCGGCTCAGCAGAAAGGTCATGGACTGGGCTTATCTTTGGTCAAAATAATGCTGCAACAATATGCTTATACCATCCAATTTGAACCGAATTTTCCTAAGGGATTAAAGATTACACTGTTGTCTCAAAAGAGTTGAATAAAGCAGATTATTATTTTTAGATCATGGCTATTTATTCTTTGATTCTCAACGACCACTTTAAAAAATAGCTTGATATATTTGTAATAGACTGACTTGTAATACATTTATTTCAGTTCAAGGGCAAGCTCTCTTGCTTTCTTTAAACTCTCCCTCAGGATATAGACTGAATGAGTCCGACTTACGTTCACCATGAACGGTATAGCATACATTTCTTTATTTTTGTTCAATGGGTATGATCAATAGTGATGAGCCATTTTCATCTGACAGACGGTAATACTTATCTTGGGCCTATGTTTTTCTGCATCTCATATCTATGAGTTAATCTATATACCCATTATCTAGACTAAAAATTAAATGGAGAAATTGTTCAAATAATTACCCTTAAAAGGCAAAAATTGAGGTGCACTGCTTAAGAGAAAAGCAATACAGCCAATAAAAAAAGCCTTTAAACATTAAGCTTAAAGGCTTTTTTAGGAATTTGGTGGAGATGGCGTCAATTGAACTCAACTCCTAAACTATTGATTTAGTGAACCATAAAGTCAATAGCATTTTACCTGTACCCATTTTTTACCCAAATTAGATTTAGCGCATTGAATCACAAAATTTATTTTGTTCAAATCCATTAACAGGATTTGAAATAGTGTACTGATTTTAACACGTATGCATTTAATATTAAAAGAAATGTTATAACATTTCTTTTTTATATTTGTTTTTTTCATGTATCATTTAAGAATTCAACTGCAGCGAAAAAGTTATGTTTGAAAATATTGATGCTTTAAAAACAAAATTAGATCAACATCGTCCTCTTTCTCCTGCAATTGTAAAAAATCTACAAGAAGATCTTATTGTTCGCTGGACATACCATTCAAATGCAATTGAAGGCAATACACTTACATTGCTAGAAACTAAAGTCGTTTTGGAAGGCATTACCGTTGGTGGAAAAGCATTACGAGAACACTTTGAAGCAATCAACCACAGAAATGCCATCTACTATGTCGAAGACATTATTCGAAAAGAAGAACCTTTTTCTGAATGGCAAATTCGGAATATCCACCAGCTTATTCTAAAAAATATTGATGATGACAATGCAGGGCGTTATCGCCAACAGAATGTATTGATTTCAGGTGCCACAACTACGCCACCCGACTATACAATATTGAATGACAGAATGGCTCAGTTAGTCGATTGGTACAATACTGAGGCACATAAGCTACATCCTATTGAACGTGCAGCTAAAGTACATGCAGACTTTGTAGGCATTCATCCATTTATTGATGGGAATGGTCGTACATCACGCTTATTGATGAATCTCGAATTACTTAAAGCGGGATATCCGCCTTGTGTGATTACAGTAGAAAATCGTTTGGCTTACTATGAAGCTTTAGATCAATGGATGGCTTATGGAAAGACTGAAGCTTTTATTCAGTTGGTTTCTGAGGCTGTATTGGAAGGGTTTAAGCCTTATCAGGTTGTTTTAGGTATTTAAGACCTGATTGTGCGGTGCCTTGATCGCAGTAATAGTTAGAACAATTACATCTAAAATCAATGGCTTTGTTGAATAAAGATTTGAAAGGCTGAGCTCCCCTAAGTGAGCTAAATTTAAGAGACAACTTGGGTATGAGGGCGACCTAATTTTGTCAATCCGTTGAGTACTGCTACGCGTGCATGAATCTCATTTACCTGACTAGAAAAACTCCTTGTTGTTAATTTATCGCCTAATAACTTTATGCAATGCATCTTAGTTTCAACCAAACTTCGCCGATGATAGCCTGACCATTTTTTCCATAGCGTCCTACCTAAATGTTTAACAGTACGAAGTAATTCATTTTGCTCTAGCGAGCTGGTCTTTTTATCTTTCCATGGTTTCGCATTTTTTCTAGGTGGAATCACCGCATATGTATCTAGATCTGAAATGACTTGTCGGCAGTGCTTTGTGTCATAAGCGCCATCGGTATAGACCGAATCAATTTGTTCATCCAAGGGAATTTGAGAAAGTAAATCACCAAGTACTTGCGAATCGCTCACATTATTTGTAGTGAGCTGTACTGCGCGTATTTGCAAGGTTTTAGCATCTATACCAATATGTAATTTACGCCATTGGCGACGATATTTAGGTCCATGTTTCTTACGTTTCCATTCACCTTCACCTAAAAACTTCAAGCCAGTGGAGTCTACGAGTAGATGTAGCCCATTGCTACTTTTTTGGTAGCTAATCGCAATATCAATATGCTTTTGTCTTCTACAAAGCGTACTGTAATCTGGTGCTGTCCAATTTAATCCGCAAAGTTTAATCATACTTTGAACAAAACCTGTGACCATAAGGTTCAGGCTTCTTCATTTAGAAAATATTTTGCAGAAGAAGCCTTTACAAACTGCTTTGTGAAACAAAACCTTTACTAACGTACTAACTATATGATTTTACAATGATATCGCATTAATTACACGATCATAAAAATAATAACCAAAATCATCATAGTAAGGTGTAAAAGCCTTTTTTTTATCAAAAAGTCCAGGATTCCATAACACAACTTTTTTATCAATCAACTCATTACAATCCAATGCAATATAATCACCATCACCAGTTTCACCAATCAATACATAATTATTAGGAAGTCTTGATTCCAACCTTTCTTGTAATGTTATCCAAACAGCATCAGGAATACTTGAATTAATAAAATCTGAATCAATAATTCCAAAAAACTCTTGTCCAGCAATATCACCGCATCCAAGTTCTTTGAGAAAAAGCTTATAATCTTCAGGAAAATTAACATTGAGTGTTTTTTCTGCAAGAACAATTAAGCTTTCTTCTTTCGCACCATGAAAATCAGCATCTTGATGCTGATTTATTATAGACATAGTCTCTTTAACGTATTGAACTGTCATAACAAACCTATTTTTTAAAACCTTTTACGCGATCTTTCCAATAATTAGATCTCCATTTATTAAAATTAGTACGATTGATACCCGATGGAATATTATTTAACTCTATAAAGTCATCTGAAATAGATTATTTAACTCTTTTACAGAGACTGTAATATAGTCCTCATCATAAACATCTAAAATTTTTTGAAAAAAATTTCGATCGTTTAGCAATAAAGTTGGAATTTGATTTGTAGCTGATTGGTTACGCAACGCAATTGCTATCTGTAAATATTCATACATCTCATTGGTATACAAATTACTTTCAATTAAATTTAATAAATAAACCAACTCTTCATAGGCATCTTCACCAGATAAAACAATCACATTATCACTAATAAAATCAGATAAATACCATTCATCAACTTCATTGCCTGACTTTAACTTTTCAATGAATTTATTTAGATTTTCTTTAAACATATTTAATCCTTAAATTTAAAATCAATTGTTTTACCAGATTTTATATTTTCTACATAATGAATTTCTACACCATTGACATTCTGAGTTCGTTTAACCCATCCATCTTCATGATATAGTTTATTTTTAGAATCAGTCATCTTAGGCATTCTAGGTGGTGTTACACCTTGTGGATTTGATTTCACCTGTTCCATTGCTAATTTCTCTTCTAAATTTTTAGCAGTTGTGCGACCAGTACTTATCTTTAACAATCTCTCATTTTCAATTTGGATAGTGAAATTTGAATTCTTTCTCGTGGCTTGACTGACCTTAATATTCTCTAAAACTTTCTCCGCTTGTTTAGCATCACCGAATTTAGCAATAACTTTTCCTGCTACTTTGCTAACAATACTTACACCTTTTCCCATAGGAATTAATTCATATGGCTCTGTTGGCACAATAATCATGGCTAATTCTTTAGCATTTCCTAAAATCCTTTGCCCTGTCCATTCACTACAATGCCCAGCAGCTATACCACTTTGTGCACACAGATCATTGTACTGTTCTGTTTTTTTCTTAGCATATGCACCTGCAATGGAAGCATTTTCATCCACCGCATTCTGAGCAACACCGCCGCTCTGAACGGTACTTGCAACATCTTCTGTTGTAGCACCTAATGCACTGCCCGCTAAACCTACAATCGAACTAATAGTAGATTTTTCATCTGCTGTTAAATCTTTTGTCTCTTTGCCATACAAATAGCTTGATAGTAAAGGTGCCGATGCTTCCGCTCCACCTGCTGCCAAACCTGCTGTTAAAGCATCATTTCCACCTGCTGCTGCAACCGCTGCACCCAATAGCGTATGTGCAAGAATATGCGCTGTACTTCCTTCTACATCATTAGATTTAAAGTATTGACCAATCTCGTAACTTGCCGCAGGGCTTAATGTAGCTGCTGCTATGCCTAAACCTGAACTCGTTGGTGCTGACAATCCTGTTGAAATTGTATCGAGTAGCACACCAAGCTTTTGATAGTTATCAACCTTTTCATTGTATGTATTAAGTTGATCTTTCTCTTGTGATGTTAAGAGTTGTCCATTTTTTTCTTTATCTAAAATAGATTGATTTTCTTTCTTCACTTCATCAATCTTTTTATTAATCTCAGCCTTAGCTTCCTGACGATTAGCATCAAACTGCTTCGTCACATCCATCTGCAAATTAATTTCACTTTGAACTTTTTCTTTATCAAAGTTGTTCTTCAGCGCACCACTATTTTCTCGTGCTGTATCAGTTGTTACATCCGTTAAAATTTCAGATTTGATTTGCTCTGCTGTTTTACCTGTCAGCTCTTCCTGACGAATTGTTTCTCGTATCGTAATATTTGAAGTATTGACTCCACTTCGAGTCACACTACTATCTTTATCACTGTCTAGGCCAAAACCAATCGACTTACTTACACCTGTAATACTTGATGCATGTTGATCGATTTCACTTGCCGATGAAGGCACTGTATTCGGTTGTTTTTGTCCTGTTGAATCAGTTCTTCCTGCGTTAAATCCTGCACTTAAACTGATACCTTTCGCATCGTATTCACTTTCATTTTGAATGTTTGAATAAGTCAAAGTCCCTGTATCAAGGCTATTTTTCTTTAAATCTTCAGCAGTTTGTGTAGATGTAATAATGGCACCTTTTAAATCTGTGTTGTTTTTAACATTGATTTGGTAGCCATCATCACCTGCAAAGATGCCTGATTGTTCATTCACTGAGGCATAATTGGCATTGACATTCGATTTACTAAAGCTTCCTGATACATTACCGCCATTTGTCCCTACACTGATTTGGCCTGAAATATCTTGCTGTTTGCTCTTATAGGTCGCTTTATCTTGTAAGCTTTCAATATTCAGTTCATTGGCATCTACCTGAATGCCCTTACCTTGAACTTGCCCACCAATAATATTGGTCGCATTGCCACTACTGATTGTCGTTAAACTGTCTTTTGAACCAACATGACTATTTACATAGCTTGTATCAGTTCCATTGCCTTTGCCTTTTCCAAGATTACCGCCTGCTGTAACCCCAAGTCCTGTTTGGTTGCTGATGGTGACACCTGCATTCCAACCTGAACTCTTATTGTTTGACTCTTCAATCACTTTTTGTTCTGCAGCTTTAATATTGACATCGTTGTCTGCTGCTAAATGGGTACCTTGTAGACCCACAACATCAGAACCAATAATATTGATGTTGGAATCTTTGCCTGCACCTGTCACTACAATATTGGTTTTGCCAGCTGCGTAAATTTGGCTTTGACTCGCAGTATTACTTTCTGTATGGCGCGTTTCTTTACTCTTCTGCTCACCATACGTTAGGCTCACCCCAACCTCTAACGATTGGTTCAATGCGGCAGTACCAGTTAGAGCGTCTTTTAATTTCCCTATGGACTGTCCTGCTTTATAGGTATCAAAGCCCGCATTGGCTGCTGCCATTGCATTGACTCTGTCATTTTTACTTTGGCCAACTTGCTTCGCCGATTCAGCATTAGACTTTGAACAAAACCTGTGACCATACGTAAAGAAAGACGAAAGAGAGATTTAATCATTAAGCAACATTGAATCGCTGTATTGGAATAGGTTTGATTTCGACCTTACTTACCTTGTAATTGTGCATACCACTGAGTATTAGGATCTAACTAAATGGAAATATTTCCTCAGTTTATTAATGCTCTGTTATAGGAGGACCAATTGGTTATACGATAGGGTTTAGGTGCAGGCTTATTCATTTGAAAATTATAGGCCTGAATAAGCCTTCTATACTAGATTTGTGCAACAAAGCCGTGGTAACTCAACAGATGACTCTAGTCCTTATTCAAATTCTTAGACTTGATTTTGGTTATTTAACATTAACGTTTGTCATTACTCTGATATCGGAATACCAAAAATCCCACAAAATTCAATAATATAATTTCTACTATTCTCCTCCATAAGAGAAAGAATTGTATTTTTATCTTCGTTTTTTGCATTAAAATAAAGTGATTCTATGAGGCATGTTGCAATAATATCACCTATAACTTCAGAGCTATATCCCTCTTCAATAATAGTGAATAATTTTCTAGTAATTTCATCATTATGAAATCCTATTTTTAGTATTTCTCTACCCAAATCGCTCATAAAAATTCCCATGTTCAATTCATCAGGTAAATAATCATTTATCTCTTTTTGATAAAAACCTTCTAACATTGGTATCAATTTAAATAATTTATTTAAAAATATATCATAATCACTCATTTACTTTCCCTTTAATGCATTTTGCAAATCTCGTAACATTAGTTGTGCAGTCATTTTCCGAAACATTAGGATTATTTTGGTTGTTTTTCAACCAAATCTTTAAGCCTATAGAATAGTTTTCAGCTTTTTCAAGATGCTCTTTACCTCCAACCATTTTCCCCATAGCCTTTTCATAGCGCACAGCTGCAGCCGTACTGCCATTACCTATTTTTGCATTTGCTCTGAACATATCATCGGTAATATTTTTCAATTTAGCATCATTAACCAATGGCTTTTACATTTGAGCTGATAGTTTATCAAGCAATTCTTCTTTAGCTTTAGGGGTTGTATAAATATCCTTTAAAGCATCATTTACGGCTTTCGTTGCTTTTTGAGTATCACCTGCTTTTTTAGTTGCTTTATAAGCATCTATTGCTGCTTCAACTTTTCGTCCAGGATTTAATGTTTCTAATACAGATATTGCACAATCAGCAGATATCCCGCTAGCACAATCTATTATCGCATTAACACCAATCATACTTGATAATGTATATATTGCCTCTTGTTCATCTTTACCTAGATCTTTGTAAGCAACTAAACCGCTTAAACTTTGCGCACCAGACTCTCTAGATCCACCTTGTGATAAACAATTTTTGTGTGATTTACCTTTCCCTATATTAAGTCCATTATTCTCCACCGCATTCTGCCCAATCACACCCGCTAATTGTGCGTTATAACTCGAGTCTCCTGCTGTTCCACCTATCACTGCACCAATCCCTGCTGTTAAATCACGTATCTGTGCTTTTTCAGCTTCTGACAGCAAGTTCGCTTGGAACTCGCCATTTACAAAGTACTTAGGATCATCTTTATATTTTTCTGCAAGTTGGTTGGTTAAGTAGCTCGCTGCCGCTTCACTTGCAACCGCCGCACTTCCTCCTGCAGTCGGGTCTCCACCATTAATATAAGCAAGTGTTGCACCTAATATCGCGTGAGACACTAATTGTGCTACGGTATTCTTGACCTCTCCATGGCCAAATTCTTGCCCAATCACTTGCGCTGCATATGGTGCAAGGGGATTGGATGCTATTTTCAGATTTGTATAATATTCTTACGAATTCTTAACGATGAAAATTTACAAAATGAGCGAGAAAGAAATTAGTCAATATTTAAGTTTCATCCTGCGGCATAAACCAGAAGAAATTAATCTTGAGTTAAATTCTGAAGGTTGGGGAAATATTTCTGAGTTGATTGAAAAGTCTCAACCAATTAATAATACAAAATTAACTTTAGAAATTATCCAAGCAATTGTGAAAAATAGTGATAAAAAACGTTTTCAAATTTCAGATGACGGCTTAAATATTCGAGCTATACAAGGCCATTCTAATGTTAACATCCAACGTAAGTTTACTGAGAAAACACCTCCAGAGTTTTTGTACCACGGCACAGCTACTCGTTTTTTAGACTCTATAAAAAAGCAAGGTCTAGTCCCCAAGGATCGGCAGCACGTACATCTCACTGAATGTAAAGATACTGCTTTCTCCGTTGGAACTCGTTATGGTAAACCTCAAATTTTAATAATTAATGCTTGGCAAATGCATGATAAAGGTTTCCAATTCTACGAAGCAGAAAATAATGTATGGTTAGTTAAAAACGTTCCAACGGAATTTATTAGTTTTTCATTTTAACAATTTTGAGGCTTTCACTAAAATGTGGAAGCCTTTTCGAGCCATTCTGAAAAATCTTTAAAAATTATATGATATGGCATATCGCCTAAATCAAATACATAAACCATAGGATTACCTGTTGTATCCTCTCCATCAAAATATGCTGCCCAATCAAAATAACGTGCAAAGGGAATTAAATTTAAACCATTCTTTTTTCTCATCTTATAAGATAATTTACCACCCTCATTTTCAGAACTAATAAACCACCATCGAAAATTGGGTATTGTACTTAAAGAAGAAGTATCTTTTGACAATGCCAAATACTCGCTCGGATATTTAAATCCTTGAGGCAAAATATCACTAGAATATGGTGTAAAACTCTCTACTTTCATTATTTACTTACCTTAGGATCATAAATACTACCGTGCGGGAACTTGATTTCCCAACCTTTTTCAAATTGACTTTGTTTTGCAATACGTAATTTGATCGCTTCCCCCCAAGTCTTAGGAATTTGACCACCTGACTGAAAACGGTCTTTTTCAGCAGAGGTTAAAGGTGTATTAAAATCTCTAACTTTAGCTTTAACGCTTACGTTTGCTTCACGCGCTGCAAGAATACGAGTATTATCCATACTCGTTGCTGTACCATTTGGCATGATTACAATATCAACAGGATCGCCATTCCATCCATCCTTTTGCATACTTTTAACCATACTCTCATAATTATAATGTTTTCCTCCTTTCTGATAAGAAACAGTTGCTTGAGAAAATGAAAGCTTAGTTGGATCTAAGGAAATTGTTTTCCCGTAATTAAATGCTTCTGTAATTGAATCATTATCTCGATAAAAATTATTAGTAATTGTAGCAGCAGTCTTAGGGCCATATTTTTTCCCAATATTTTCAATTGCTTCATCCGTTAATTTAATAGGACCATTTAAAGTCCTGGAAAAACCTAAACCAAGCATTGCAACTTTTGCTTCTTGTATTTCCTTTGGAGTCAAACGCTCCTTAGTTATTGGGTCATATTCTTTACCCATAGCAGCTGCTAACTGCCTTATTGTTAAATCATTAATAACCAATAGAGTTTTTTCACCCAAAGTTTTCTCGGGTATCGGACAAACATATCCTGTCGGACAAGACCATTTTTCTTTTTTATTTTCTTTAACTACCTTTCCATAATTCTCATCAATAATCGAAAACCCATTATTCTCCACCGCATTCTGCCCAATCACACCTGCCAACTGAGCGTTATACGTTGAATCTCCTACCGCTCCACCAATGACAGCGCCAATCCCTGCGGTTAAATCTCGGATTTGTGCTTTTTCAGCTTCTGATAGTAAATTCGCTTGGAACTCGCCATTTACAAAGTACTTAGGATCATCTTTATATTTTTCTGCGAGTTGGTTAGTTAAGTAATTGGCTGCCGCTTCACTCGCAACCGCTGCACTTCCGCCTGCAGTTGGGTCGCCACCATTAATGTAGGCGAGGGTTGCACCCAAGATCGCATGAGATACCAACTGTGCTGCCGTGTTCTTATCCGCTCCATGACCAAATTCTTTTCCAATCACCTGAGCTGCATACGGTGCTAGGGTATTAGTCACCACTTGTAAGTCGGTTTGTCCACCCAATGCTGCTGTAATCGCTGTGGTCACGGCATTCAATGCTCGACTACTATTACCACCCATGCCCCATGTTTGCGCTTGGTCTGATGCGTCCTTGTATGCTGGTAAAGCATTTTTCAGAAGATTTTGTTTCGTTACATAATCATCTGTGCTGTTATATTTTTCCCAATCTGCTCCGCCTTCTGCTTTGAGTTTTTCTATCGCTTCTACTTCTGCTGCTTGCTTTTGCACTTCTGCTTCGGCTTGTTTGTTTTGGCTATAAGTACGTGTTGCCGCAACAATCGTCGATGTCGCATCCGATACAATCTTCTGCTTGTCTAAGATGGCCTGTAAGTCAGGAATATCAGCGACTTGTTGGTTCGCGGTATTGATATCGCTATGGATACCCAGTTCTTGAACTGTAGTATCTTTGCCGCCAATATTAATATTGCCTTCGCTGATCGTGGCATAAGTCGTACTGCTGTCACTGTCTTTATCTTGCTGTGGCAAGGTCGGACTGAATGTGGTGCTGTCTCTCCAATTCACATTGTTGGTGTATTCTGTACCTGTACTGTCTTTGCCCTTCTCTTCACCAAAGCGTGTGCCGCCAGACAGTGCAACGGTCGTTGCATTGTGGCTGCTTTCATTTTCGATGTTGCTGAATTTTAGACTGTTCGTTGTGAGGTCATTGTGTTCTTTCGAAGCTGTAGAGGCAATTGCGCCGCCTTGTAAATCAACGTGATCTGCTTTGACATGATAGCCGCCTTCCCCGGCAAATAATCCGCTTTGTTCGTTAACACTCTTTGAATTGCCTTTGGCGCTTGAGTTATTGAAATTACCCGATGCATCCCATGCTGTGCCTGCCGAGACTTGCACTCGTGCGCCTACACCCATTTGTTTGCTGTTTTGGTCTAAGGTATCTTGCTCGCTGATGATATTAAGCTTTCCACCGACATCTGCATCTATGCGGTTGGCCGTAGCTTGTGCACCTTTCAGCGTGGTATCGCCTTGGCTCTTGATGCTGATTTTGTCTGCATTCAGTGTGGTGTTGTTATGTGTGGTGCTTTCTAAGTGATTGCTGCCTTTACCATAACCTGCTTCTGCATAGACATAGACACCTGTTTGTGCACCTACCGATACACCCACGCCGACTTGTGCGCCTGCATTACTATTTTTGCCATCTGCATATTCTTTGCTTTGTCCAGACTCAAGTAAGATGTCTTTGGCTGCATCCAGACTGATTTTGTCTTTGGCATTTACTTGCGTATTTTTAAGGTGAATGTCTCCCTCTGTACTGGTCAGGTTAATGTTGCCGCCTGCATTGAGTACATTACCTTGTGATGCTGAGTAGCTGTTGTCTTGATTGTTCTTACTGGTGCTAAAGCCTATGCCTGCTTCAGCTTTAAACAGTGCCGCTTTTGAGGTTACAGCATCTGAATTTTGTGCAAGTGCGGCAATGTCTTTTTGTACATTATTAATTGTATTGGCGGTTTGGTAGGCTTGAGCGCCTGCCGCAAGGCCTTGCAGGGCTTGCGTACGGTCATCCGCTTTACTCTTGCCGGCATTGTCTACAGCATTAATCAAATCAATGAGCGGCGATGTAATTCGGCTAAATACACCTACTTTGAGGTCTTTGCTCGATTGGCTGTCACTGCCGGTATTCTGGTCATCGACGATGCTGATATTTTTTGCGGTAATGTTGATATCTTTGCCTGCAACGACATCGGCTACTTTTTGGTTATAGTTATTACCTGCTGTAATGTTGACATTGCCATCCAAGCTGCCTACTTGACTGCGCTCTTGGCTAACACTTTCATTATTCGCCTTGTTTTGGTTAGCCATGTAGCCGTCAAAGCGTTCTGTATCTGAGATCTGCGCGCTTCCCCAGCCTTTGCTCTTTTTATCTTCACTTTGGTTAAAGCTGTTTTGCGCTGATTTGATGTTAACGTCTTTGCCCGCATTCAGGACAAGGTCATTTGTAGAGACCACTTTACTGCCCACAATATTAATGCTGCCATCATCGGCTTTTATTGTGGTTTTGCCACCTACAGAAAGTTCTGTACCTACACTTTGTACCAAACCACCATTGGCTTTTTCTTTGTCATTATAAACGCCAAGCGGGGCTATATGATCTCGGTTGTCGATACTAAAGCCTTTACGTTTAGAGTCCGCTGTTTGGCTTTCAGTATTTTGGGTAGCTAACAAATCAACATTGTTTTTGGCATGTAGCAATGCATCGCCTTCGGCCGAGATTTTCGCGCCTTGACTACGGATATCCCCCTCAGTGGCAATAATATTTAAATTCCCGCCAGCTTTGACTTCTGTACCTACAGATTGAGTTGAACTCGTATCTTTAGTTTTGGTGGTTTTTTGGTTATGTGCTTGGAAAACAACAGGTGTAGTTGCTGCCATCGTCGCTTTACGCACAGTTTCTGCGCTGGACATGATTTTGCCAACTGCACTGTCCGAGAAGTCATTATTGTCTTGGCTCTTTTTCGCAGAGGCTGCTGCTGCCGCTACACCGCTATAGGTGAAGCCAATCGAGACACCTGAACTCTTACTCTCAAATTTTGATTGAGTGTCCTGCTGGACATCCGCAGCATCAAGGTGGACATTTTTACCTATCAGGTTGATGTCTTTACCCGCTTCTATGATTGAAGCTACTGCATTTAAATCTTGACCGGCAATAATGTTGGTATTGCCATTTACACTACCCACTAAGCTTTGTGTGAGCGATGTTGATTGGGATTTGTTATCTTGTTTTATATTTGACTTTCCATAGCCAACACTTGCTACACCATCTGAGAAACTTGAAGTAAATCCAGATTTTTTAATGCTATATTCTGCTTCATTCGCATACTGGTTTTCTGCAGCACTGATCTTGATTTTTTCTTTCGCTTGGATTTGCGTCAGCTCGTCTGAAACGACACTACTGCCACGAATATCAATATTGTTTGCATCTAAAATAACATTTTTACCATCAACGGTACTGGTAATCGCTTCATCACTCATGTTTCGTACATGACCTTGGCGCACTGTAGTACTTAATGTACCTTTTTCCTTAACTTTAAATGCTTGCTCTGAATCTGATAACTTTCGACCCTCTGAAATATCAATATTTTGCTGGGCTGATAGTATGGCCGATCCTTGTTCACTGGTAATTTGTGAACCTTTCACCGTGATGTTTTCAGCTTGTAGGCGTGTATCTCCAACACTCTGAATCACTGAACCAATATCTTCCTGCTTTTTCTCGTAATTGAAATTATCTTTATTTGCATAGCCACGATTGTTAACCGAGGTGTTTACACCACCAATATTTAAGTTACCCTCGGTTTTAATAATACTCGAACCTGAGTTGTTCACAATTTCTGAACCTTTCAGTGTCGCATCTCCACCTACTCGTATGGTCAGTGTAGTACTTAAGTTCTCTGTATTACTATTGACTTGATTCAGCGGTGCCCCTGTAATATAAATCCCTGCTTTACGATCAAATCCTTCGCGGGTAAATTCACTTTCTCCAACTTGGTTTGCTGTCTTTTGTGTTGTGCTGCGCTGGTTTAAATTACCAGCAATATTTAAACTCGCAGAATTAACAGCAGTGATCGTTCCACCAATATTGTTTAAATCTTTTGTCGTCTTTAAATCAATCTGGTTTGCCTGCATTCGACCACTCAACTGAGTAATGTTATCCGCTGAGATTTGTATCACTTCACGCCCAGCAATAGTTGCATTATTAAGAACATCACCTTCAACTTGGATTTTGACTTGATCTGCACTGATCAGTGTGCCATCACCTTTTAAATCTCCTGCTCTTGCCTTCACATAGACTTGAGGAACAAGAGCTGTCGTCGTTGTACCATCAGCAAGCTTGACAGTTTTTTCTTCTAACCAAACTATATCTGTCGTCAATTGTGCAATCTGTGCTGCAGTCAATGTAACCCCAGGTCTTAAGTTATAAAGTTTGGCAAAGCTTAAGGCATTGTTCATCAATGCCTTATATTGTTCTTCATCATTACCATAGCCTTGTAAGAAACGGTGTCCAGTCAGTTGAGCAATTTGATCTTGAACCAAGCGTTGTTCATAGTAACCATCACCCAGACGTTTTTGCTTCATCGCTGGATCAATATTCATGGCATCCAACATATAGTCCGAAGATAACCATTTTTTATAGTTGCTAAATGCTGGGTCTGTTTCGACTAAATATTGTGCCTGACTGTCTTGGGTTGTACTAAATAATGCATTGCTTGGTAAATCAATGAAATCCATCGACACAGAACGAATTTTGATTTCATCCTGGCCTTTGGTCGCTGAAGTATTTGCATCTCCTGCTTGTAGATTTTTTGCCGTATCAACAGATTGAACCTGTTGTTGCTCAGCGTCTATTTCTTGATCACCTTTAGACTTCACATCTAATTGATTCGGCGAATTAGGTACATTCGCCATTTGACCATTTACCGAAGTGCTTTGACCACCATCAACGGTCACTTGATTAGATTGACCTTGTTGCTGACGATCCACTTGCTGCTCTGGTCCCACCACTGCAATCGTATCAGTCGTTACTGTCCCAGCTGTGACATTTGAAATATTCTGATTAGACATATGATTTTTGACATTTCCCAGCCACTGATTCACAGGTAAATCAATTTCTGTTATTTCATCAGCTGGATTGTAAGCAATTTTATCTCCCCATTTACGCTGATGATATCGTTTAAATCCACCACGCCATTTGGAATAGGTATACTGACTCGTGCCCGCTTGCTGGGTGATTTCAACACCCTTGCCATCAATTTGTTCTACATCTTTATTCAGTTGTACATCCAATGTACCACCAGCTAGTACAACGCTCTTATCGTTTTTAAAGACATCACCATAGAGATGAATATCCCCACCAGCAACGATTTCTGCCGGTGCCGAATGGCTAACCTCACTTTTTAGGTGGGTTTCCTTAACTTCGTATTGCGTCCATTTCTTTACTTGTGTATTACTAAATTGTTCATTATAAGCATCAATGGCATCACTTAGGGCTTGATAAGCCGATTCATCCGCCTCACCCCATGCTTCTAAATCCTTTTTATATTGTGCTAAGCCAAGGACATACGCTTCTTTATCTTTTTCATATTGTGTATAGGCCGTTTGATAGGCTGCACATGCAGCGGCATCATATCCAGCACCTGCCTCACAACTTGCTTGCCCAGTTGGCGCCACAGGCTCAACCATCGTAGGTGCTTCAGGTGCATCTTTTGATGGTGCTGTAATATTAAAATATGCCCAGACAGCATCATCTTTCTTGTAATTTACATTACAGCTTTCATCTTCCCCCTCTCCAACACAATTGATTGACTCCACCTCAGGTATTGGTGTCTCACCCAACACTACATCTTCAGGTAAAATATTCGGTGTTGTATCGTATTTATATAAGCCAGCCCTACTCCAACTTTTCCAAATTAAGTTTTCTTTAGGAATCTTTGTCGTTTTACCTTCAGGTTGAATATAAACTTTATTTTCAACATCACCGATCTGTACAATTTCAGTCTGGAAATTCTGATTAATATTATTGATCGTGTTTGCGGTCAACGTTATATCAGCGAGGGACTCAATACGTGCACTTAAGTTATTCAACGTATTAGCACTGCCTTGCGCTTTTAAATTCCCGTCCAGACTCCCGCCAATATTTAAATCACCAGAACTAAAAATCCATGCATTATCACGCGCGCTTTCCTTAACTACACCACCTGATTGGTTATTGAGCGTTCCAATACCTAGATCCATATCCCCACGAGATGCAATCACTGCACCTGTACCTGCGGTATTGGATTTATTGTCTAAGGTGTTGGCCTGAATTGAAACTTGTGTACCATAAATACGTGCACCATCATTCCATACTCTATCCGCTTGAATATGCGTCAACTCACCATTGATTAAACCTTGGTTATGTACGGTATCTTGTGCTGTCAAATGCGTTTCATTGGATGAAATGCTTGCTCCTGCTTCATTCTTAATATTTTTGGCACTTAATTCTATTTTTTGACCCGCTGTTAATTCTGACTGATTCACTAAATCATTGTCAGTATTCAGCTTCAATGTACCGTTAGCAGAGATTTGATCATCTTTGGTATGGGTATAGCTTTGTTTTAGGTCAATATCGACATTGCCTTCACTAATAACTTTCCCTTTATTAATTAACTCATTGGCTTTCAGATTGAGTTGGTTTTTTGCGAGTAATTCACCACCCGTGTTATTTACATTCAGGGTTTTATCTGCTGTTCCAATATTTAAGGTATTTAAACTACTGATCGAACCTGCTTGGTTACTCAGTTGTTTACTAATATTTAGATTTGCTTGATCCGTTCCACGAATCACCCCAGATTGGTTATCGAGTACAGTTGCATTGACCTCAATATTTTTTGCATCTAATCCACCCAGCACAGTTGCGTCTTTATTTTGTGAGTTGATGACGTTGTTCGCCGTTGCAGTCAGTTTTTCACCTGCAATAATATGGCTACCCACCCCAGTATTATTAATCGTGTCTGCATTCAAGTTCACATTTTGCTGTGCCTGAATTTGCCCAGCCACGTTATCAATACGACCACCTGAACTTTGCTGTTGGATGCTTAAATCTGTTTGACTGTTGATTTGACCTTTATTGTTATTCAGATTTTGTGTAGCGATATTGGCTGAGCCGACTGCTGCAATATAACCGCTGATATTATCCAGCTGTGAAACATTTGCAATCTCAAGGCTTCCTTGGCTGAGAATACCTGCCTGATCGCCTGAGTTACTATTCAGCAAGGCATGATTTTGGGTATCAACTTTAACGGATTGTTCACCTTGGACTAAACCTGTTTGGTTGTCCAATGTTCCTGTTTTCAAATCTACAGTTTTGGCAATGATTTTACCGCTTTGGTTACTGAGTTGTTGTTGATTGGTGTCAACATTCAATTGATTTTGTGAAGCAATTTGTCCAGCAGTATTCACTAAGCCATTGCTATTTATGCCGAGATTGTGCGCAGCATAAATATCACCTTGCTGGTTGATCAATTGACCTTGTGCATTGACGGTTAAATCTGCTTGTTCAGAACGTAAAGTACCTTCGGTATTGTCCAAGGTACTACTTTGCACATTCAGGCTTTGCCCTGCAACCAATACGCCTTTTTGGTTTTGAATATCACCTTGTGCCGTGACATTTGCAGCACCTGCTGCATAGACTTGTCCTTGTTGGTTATTCAGTTGCCCTGCTGTTAAATCAAGCTGATTTTTAGCGTAAATGGTCCCTTGTTGGTTGTTCAGTGTGGTCGCATTCAGTTTGGCATTGCTGCCTGCAAAGATTTCACCAGACTGGTTATCTAGGGTTTGCTGTACATTTAAATCCAGTTGATTTTGTTCTGAACGGATTTTGCCTGCGTTGTTGTTTAAATTCTTCGCTTGAACTTGTACTTTCTGATTGGCAGCTAGAGTACCTGACTGGTTATTGAGGTGATCTGTAACATTCAGGTTAAGTTGATCTTGGGCGTAGATTGTCCCTGTCGTATTGTCAATCTGCTGAGCTGTTGTATTGAGCGATGTCCCTGCAATCACTTTACCATTTTGATTACTGAGTGTGTTGACATTGAGTTCAATCGCTTTATTTGCAGATATTTCACCTGCCAAATTACTCAAGTCATTTTCAACATTCAGCTTCAATTGATCTTGTTGTGAACGGATTTGTCCTGCATCATTGATCACTGAACCCACTGTTAAATCAGCCAGTTGTTCTGCCGCCACTACGCCTTTGCTATTGTTCAACTGACCTATAGCATTGAGTTGTAATTGTTCTGCTGCGTAAACGACACCTTCGGTATTGTCTAAATGATTCACTTGGACGATAGCATTGGCGCCTGCTTGCAGCTGACCTTTTTGTGAATCAACGTCTTGAGCTGTCAGATTTAAATCTTTTGCCGCTGCAATCAAACCTGTATTGTTGGCAATATCTTTCGCTACAGTCAGCGTGGTATTGGCATTTTCTGAACGGATTTGTCCTGCATTATTCAATAATTGTTGTGCATTTAGATTGAGGTTTTGCTCAGCAGCCAACATGCCTGCACGATTATCCGCTGTTCCTGAGACTGTTACATCTAATTGTTTTTTAGAATAAATCGTACCTGCTTGGTTATTTAGTTCTGCCACGTTAAGTTGGCTATCTGCACCCGAAATCAATTGCCCAGATTGGTTGTCTAAATGTGGACTTTGTATATTCAAGACTTGTGCAGATTGAATACTGCCTGACTGATTATTAATACTTTGAGCGAGCTTTAAAGTAACATCGCTTTGTTCGGATTGGATTTGTCCCTTTTGGTTATTGAGATTTTGTCCAGTTAAGGTCAATGCTTGTTGTGATGCAATTAAGCCTTGTTGGTTTGCGATGTTTTGTGTTGCAACAATATCCAATTTGCCATCGGCATAAACTGTCCCCGTATCGTTGTTCAGTTCACTCACTTGTAAATTGGCATCACGTCCTGCAATGATCTTACCTGACTCGTTGTCGAGTTTTTGACTGCTGATCTTTAGGTCTTTGCCAGTCAGTGTTTGAATCACACCTTGTTGGTTGTTTAAATCAGCCGTATTGAGGGTAGCGTTCCCTGCTGCACTGATCACACCTGCGGTGTTATTGAGATTCTGTGCAACATTAAGATTCAACTGCCCATTGGCATCACTTTGAATCAATTGTCCTTGTTGATGGCTCAGTGTTGTTGCATTAAGGTTAATATTCTGAGCAGCAGTCGTGGCATTGTCTAAATTAGCAATGCCCAATTCGAGTTGTAAATTGCTGTTACTTTGGATTTTACCTTGTTGCCCTTGTAGGTTTTGTGCAGTGATTTTAAGTTGTTGATCACCTGCATGGAGGATTTCACCCGCAACAGAATTTAAATTTGTAGTTTTGATCTCAGTTGTATGGGCATTACTGATGATCTTGCCCGCATTGTTATCAATCCGATCTGCAACATTCAAAATAAAATCATTCTGCCCTGTATGCTGAATCAAACCTTGATCATTGTTCAGTTGTGCAGTAGCAATATTGATTTGCGAAGCACTGTATTGACCTTGTTGATTATTGATACTTTGTTGCGCTGTTAAATCAAGTTCTTGATGAGCAATGATTTTTGCATTCGATGTATTCAGTATTTGGGTATTGGCCTGAATATTTTTGGCTTGTGTAGCACTTTGGCTCAAATCAACACTTTTTGTTGCATTGATTGTAAGCGATTCACCCGACAAAATCGTGCCCGCGATTTGTACTTGTTGTGCATCGATATTCAGGGTTGCAGTACTATTGCTCAGTTGACCGTCTTGCTCCAGTCCCGATGCCCAAATTGCATCTTTGTTGCTCGTAATATTGTCAGACTGTACCTTGATTTTATTCAGTGCTGCCAATTGACCATCTTGCTGTAGTTGTTTCACCGTTAAATCAGCAGTATCTCCTGCATAGATTTGTCCAGTGCTATTCAGCTGTTGTGCGGTGACGCTAAGATTTTTGTTAGCCGTGAAATTTCCTGCTGTATCTTGCGCACGACCATTATCAATCTGGTCAACTTTTAGGGTTAAATCACCCGTTTTGGCTTGAATGGAGCCTTGTTGGTTATTTAATGTTTGCCCAGTGAGTTGTACGTTTTGCGCTGAAATTTCGCCATTATTGTTATTTAAACTAGTGAGGTTTAATGTTGCATCGCCATTGACTGAAGCAATGACACCTTCAGTATTATTGGTATTGTCAGAATTCAAGATCAAAGCATCAGTTGCAAGTATTTGACCTTGGCTATTGTCAATTTGATTCGATGTTAAATTCAGTGCTTTGGCACTTTGTATGCGCCCTTGATTGTTATTGAGTTGTTGTGCAGTTAAATCAAAGCTTTCTGTAGCATTGATTTCACCTTTTTGGTTGTTGGCATTTTGCGCAGTGATATTGATCACTTTAGCTGTAAATTTACCCGCTTGGTTTTCAAAGTTTTGACCATTGAATTGCAATTCAGGCAGTTGGATTTCACCGCCATTATTCTTAATACTGTTCTGAACATTTAGTGTGATATCTGCATTATTTAAAATTTGTCCTGACACATTGTGAATGTCTTGCGCAATTTGAATTTGACCTGCATCAAATGTTTTTGGCGTTACATCAGTCGGTTCAGCAACTGTGATCGAACTGCTATCTTGCGCAGAGGAGTTTTGTTCTGGGTTTGTCACAGGCGGTGCAGTTGTGCCTGTTTGAGTACCAGTTGTCTTATCTTGAGTCGCCTGTCCAATCACACCTTGGCTATTATCTAAAGTTTTCGCTGTGATGTTAAGTTGTTGCTGACCTGTTTGCTGTATTTGACCTTTGTCATTGCTGAAATTCTGTGCGCTCAAATCAATACGACCAGCATTGATTACACCGTCATTATTATTGATGTTTGCTTGTGCATTAAGTTTCAATTCATCACTGGTCGCAATCAACCCACTATTCTGAATATCTGTCGCATCCACTTGAATTTTGCTTTTTGTGCTGCTGATGTTGCCGCTGTTCGCCACATTATGCGCTTGGATGTCAATTTGGTCTTTATTCGCAATGATGTTGCCTGTATTGACTAAATCACCATTAGCATTCAAAGTCAGCTGATTTTCAGAGGCATTGATCGAGCCTGCATTACGCACACCCAAACCTTGCTCTGTGCCCACCAAGAAAATTTTGCCCGCATACATACCGCCCAGCTGTGCAACATCCAGCGCGAAATCAGGCTTTGCAGTCTGTGCAGAAGACTGACCATTAATTGCGTTAACATTAGGCGCAGTCTGGTCTTTGACATCAATATCATTTTGACCCAGCACCGTAGTCAGCTCATTGGCATACAGTCCAGCATTGACATTCAACGCACGTGCGTAAATGTCAGTATACGGCGTTAAGCTGCCATTGAGGCCTTTTCCTTCAATGGTCACTTGTCCATCACGTACACGGAATGATTCCAAATAGCCCTGATTCACCACGGCTTGGCCCGCAGCCAAGCTGAAGCGGTCAGCATTAATCACGCCGCAGCCGTCACAGACCAAACCCGATGGATTGGCTATCACCACTTGTGCAGACTTCCCCGCTACTTCCAAATAGCCTTTCAGTTGGCTCGGATTGCTGCTGTTCACTTCATTCAGAATAACTTTGGCTTCGCCTTTTCCAAGCCAGGGGTTGCCCTGCACCCATCCGCCCAGCTGGGTCTGCACATTATTGCGTGAGTTGTTTAATATCGCGCCTTCTTGCCCGACATCAAACTGTGTATAGGTGTTGCGGGAAACCCCGCCAGTGCTTGGTGTTTGAATATTGACTTGAGTGAGACCATTACTGCTGTTCAGAATGGTCGCCTGCTGTGAGCTAGGCGCGGACTTGTCAGCAATAATTTGCGTATTAGCGATACTGTTGAGTGGTACGGTATACACCACTGCACCCAATAAACTGACCACAGCAAAATTCAGCGGATTGAGTTTTTTTAAAGTTTGAGGGGTAAATTGCAGCGTATCTGCAGCGCGGATGGCCTCACTTTGCCCAGTAGTCTTGCTGCGGCTTTTTACAATTTCTGCAACAGCAATAAACATGCCGCGCGCTTGACTAAAAATAATACGATAGCAATTCTTATTCACAGCAATTTACCCTTCAATCTTTATATTTTTTTCAATGTTTAAAAAACAGCTTGGACTAAAAAATCAGTACATCCAGTTCAGGCTAAAGCCCGTAGTGTAATCATCCGTTTTAAAGCCATCTGGTTTTTTCAGCGGCGCGCCAGCAAAAACGTCATAGCTGACTGATTTCAGTACTTGACCGCGCAAGCCCACGACAGCGCCCATCAGACTGGTACCCACTAAAGGATTCGGTTCATAAGCGGTTTGCCCGCCCACTTCGCCATAATCAATACCCGCATACCATTGCATTGGCAGCTTAGGAATCGAGCCACTTAATTCATTTCGCACTAAAAAGCCGTTATCGGCCATCAAGGTTTGTTCACCGTCAAAACCGCGCACGGTATAGCGGTTACCGATCGAGAAACGGTCTTGCGTGGTCAACGGTTTTTGGCTGTGCTGCATGCGCCATTCTGCCAAATACTGCAGGTTTTGATTGCCCGCTTTGAACGGCACTTGCAGGCTGGCATTGGCTTGCCAAATGCCGACATGCGTATAGGCTTCACCAAATTCTTCTTCTGGCGCCGCCATGGCTGAAAATGCACCCGTACCGCGCTTATAGGTCACTGCGCCATTCAATGTTGCATTGGAGAGATATTCGGTATGCGCCAAGCTGGCCTGCCAACCCGCTGTTTGACGGCGCTGTACCTCCACTTCGACATCTTCAATAAAGTTTTTAGATTCACGCGCCCAGCCGCCAAAGGAAGCGGTCGTTTTACGGTGTGCATCACGGTAAATCACACGCGATAAGTCTGCGCTGATCAGCCTGCTTTCGCCGCTGTATTCGTAGCTTTGATTGGCACCTGCCACAGTCTGATGATAATCCGACTGGCTTAAGCTGGTACTGAGCAGCCAATAATTCAGCGGTATGCTGTAGCTGAGGTAATAACCGTCTGTACCGCGCTTGCCCAAATCCCCGCCGCCTAAATCATGGTTATAGCTGGCAAAAAATAGGTCATGTGCCGTTAAAAGATGGTCTAAAGATAGTGTTGCTGTGCCCTGATATTTACCTATCGATTCTGAACCTGCATCATCAATCCCTAAGTGAATGCGGTAAGGTTTGGACTGCTGCCATGCCAGCTCCAAGTCGCTATAGCCTGGTTCACTGCGCTGTGCAGCAGGCTGAATTTTAAAATCAGCTTCAACAGTTGGCACACGTTTAAAGTTTTCTAAGCCCTGTTCAATATCACGTACATTTAAAATATCGCCAGATTTGAGGGGCAGTGCATTGAATTTATGCGCACGTTTTGAGGTACCTTCGGCAAATTGAATTTGATCAACTTTACCTGCAATGACCTGCAGCTGAATTTCACCTGAAGCAATATTTTGCTGCGGCAGCAGTACGCGTGTGGTGACATAGCCGCGGCTGATGATTTTGTTTTGAATCAAATCCAGCGCTTGATTCAATCCTTTCACGCCAATGCAGCGGCCAATTAAATTATATTCACCCTGAATGACTGGACGCATGGCAAAGGTAAATTCACGGGCATCTTCCCCGATTAATACGAATTTTTTTATTTCAAAACAGATATCTTCGCTATGAGATTTTAAGTATTGCAATTGAGGTTGCGTTTGCAGCTGTTTTTCAAGCCCAGTCTGTACTTCACGAATCGGTTGTAATTGTTTTTCTAAAGCATCATCTCGTTGTTGTTGTCTATGTTGGTGATCTGCATTTATATCTTTTAATTCTGCAGCATGTGTGATGCCACCTAAGATTGCTATAAAACAAGTTAGAGTAAATTTGTATCGCTTTGAATTTTGCATAATAATTTAATGTGACTTATGTCACATTAAATTATTTCAAATCTATGAAATTTTGTAAATAGCATAAAATATAAGTGATACTCTATACTTAGATTATCTTTAATGATTGATTGCATTTTAAAAATAGTCAGTACCCCCCCAAAAAATAAATATGATTTCGATACTGAATTAAATTTTTATTCGATGATGCCTGTAATTCAATGGCTTAATGGTGTGCTCTACGGTATAAGTCACTCTTCGCATGTTGATGTATTTATCTATACTGACACCATCACAAGCATGAGCACCAAATACACAAAAAAAAATAAAGCATGGAAAGATGATCTTTGTAATGGATCATATTGATCAAAAGTTTGCTGAACAGTGGGCTTAGCAGGCGTTAAAATTAAACCGATACTAAAGGTAAAGTGATTTTAACAAAATTAAGCTTAGCGACTTATATTGTCGCAGATCAAAGAACAACCTATTTATTATTCTACATCTATCCACCATAGTTTATTTCCAAAAAATTATTTGTAAGGAATGAACTTTGATGCCCCCCCAAACACTACAAAACCAAATCTTCAACTTGATGATTTTTCCAAGTATTTATCGCTATTGTTTAAACTCGGTACCTTTCTAGGCGCACTTTGCTTCGTCCTCTATTGTCACAACCTGAATTACTTTCCAACAGGAGTGAGCATTAGTGATAGCCTACTTTTCATCATTTTTGCTGGAAGCTTTTGTTTAATTTATGGTTTCATGATCGTATGCTTATTATCACTTGGCGTATGCATTACTTACTTTTTAAAACCATTGTTTGAATTTATCCACAAATACTATAAACAGTATAAATTAAACAAAGGAGTACTAGAAGTTCCTGATCCTATTGAATTTGTTAAACCTGAAATGATTCATGCCCTTTTAGCTCTGTTAGGTGTTCTGTTCATTTACATCATGTACAAATATGATTCTGATCCGACTGTTCTCTTAAGCTTACTCGCAACCACATTTTTTCTTTCGGTCATTTGGGCGGGTTATCATGATCATCGTCTGAAGCCTATCAATTTTACTCAAGAAAATAATGAGCTGTCCCTTGCTCAACAACATGAAAATATAAAAAAAACAAAATTGACTTTATTAGCAACTATGATCATTATCCCCCTTCTCGTTGGAGGTGTATCCGGTCGAGTTTTAGAGGCAGGAATGCGGTTTTCTAATCTAAATATTGGAGTATCGTCTGTACTGGTTAAGCCAACTTATGACAAAGCCATACCTGAGACATATAAAGATCTGAACCCTATATATGCTGAAAATGGATTCATCGCATTTAAAAATATTGATGTTAAATTATCTGGTATTGGTCAAAAAACTGTAGTTCAATTTATGCCTTTAACAGGAACAAAACCACAAACATTGCCTATCCCAAATGATAGGATTATTGTCCTTCCATCCGACTGTGAAACTCTCATCTGTTTCGTCAATGTTTCCAGAAATACTGATTAAATTGATGTGTATCTCTTGCAGATCCCAAGTCCTGCCCAAAATTTCCTCGACAGATTCTTTGCGAATAATCAGCTGACCTGGGGCATCAATTTTCACCATCGCCGGATAGTATTCGATTTTTGCTTCAGGGTTGTCCTGTTCTATCGTTTCAATAATTGGACGGATATCATCATTGGTTTGAAAGGCCATAAATACATTTTTCATGCGGCAGCTCCCTTTGCAACTAAGCCAATTTTGCTTAAGCGTTTTGCAAATACTTCATCAATCAATGCAATATCACTTTCATCGGCATCTACCAATTTAAGGAGTGAAATCGCAACTGCTTAACCTCTACTTTTAACTTCGGTTATTTATGGGAGGATTACCGTAAGAACACAACTGCAGAGAAAAATTTAAGTTTGCATGTATTGATATATAAAAAAAATTAGTAATCGTAATCTTATTTCTCATGCAATTTTAAGAAGCTACAAGTAGATGTTAATGTTCGTTAGGTGCCGAGTCTATCCCATAAATTCTATTGAAGATTATAACTGGCAATGCTAGATACAAAAATTGTTTTGTAAGTACAAACATATGACTAGAATACTTGGTTTTGTTACAAACAGTGGCACTGAGTTTTGTGTTAAGGTGGTATAGAATAATTGTAAATTATATATAGCAGTCAATGACATTGATCATACGACGAAAAAAGCTGCGTCACCATGAACGAATGGGATTTGATAACGCTTTTATAAAACAATATTCAGGTGTTTATTTAATTACGTTTAGAAAGAAGCTTTGCATCTCGTTGTATGAATTATACGCTCATCTAGACGATTGGCTACAATTTAATAATACTTAGCGAATTCATCAAGGAAAAGATATATTGTGGTCATATACCACTTGAAATTTTAATTGGTTAAAAATAAATTTGGGCTGAAAAGTATCTAGCCCAATATAACCTGAAAGACACAATAAAAAATAGGTAATTGTCAGACTAGGTTAAAACTAGCAAAATTTATAATAATTTTACCTTCCAAACTTTTGTGCAACTAAGCTATTTATAAAAATAAAAAAAAGTCCAAGATAAAAAATCACATCTTGGACCAAGGAGTATTCATAATACTATTATTAACAATTCATATGTAATAATTTTTCAAGCCACTTTAAAGTAGAGTATTTATCTTTTCGCATTTTTTTTAACTCAACTAAACTATCAGCATTAATAAAAATACTCTTTTCATAAAATTTATTTTTATCAACTTCAGGTAAATAGTAATCATTTATAAAATAGGTCTGATAGGTACCAATTGATTCATATTTAAATATAATCTTATTGATTAAAAGCCAATCTATTGCATTAATAATCTTAGACTCAGATATTTTCAACTCAAATTCAATTTTCTTTAACGACATTTTTATACTTCTCTTATGCTGATCAGCCATAAGTACAAGCAATAAAAAAACACTTAAAAGAGTAATAGAATCTTTCATAGTAAGATCACAATAATTTAATTGAAATTTAGAATCCTTAAAAATTAAACAATTTAATTTAGAGAATTTTGAAATTTTGTTTTTCATACAGCTACATCTAGGGGCAAGCACTAAATATGCTTGACCCTAATCAAATGGATTATTTTTGAATACCAATAATTTCTACAGTCACTCGTCTATCTGGTTGTAAACACGAATGCAATTCATCCTTTGCTTTAATTGAAAAACACCCGTCAGTTAATGGTGATTTTTCGCCCATACTTGAATAACTAATTATTTTGTTAGATATCCCATGCTGGCTTAGATATTCTCGAACAGTGCTAGCTCGTGCCAAACCAAGCTGAGCATTGTAAGATTCACTTCCTAGTCTATCGGTATGACCAACAAGATGAATTTTACTAACATTTGAATAAACAGTATTAAGTTTTGAAGCTAAATTATTTAGCTCAATACGTCCTTTTGATAATAAATCTTTTTGTGTTGAACCATCAAATTTAAATAATGCATCTGCACTTAAATTAAAAATTTCAGTTTGTGGCTCTTTAATTTGTTGAATAATTGTATTTGTATTTGATGGATACATAAAATTATTACAATCTTCACCTCTCCAAGATAAACGTTCAGCTAAATAATCTTTATCAAAATCAATCCTTAGCTGACAACGCTTATAATTTTGTGTATTTGGAATTCTGATATCTAAAACATAATTCCATTTTTTAACAAAAAATACACTTTCATTAAATTGAGGATTACCTAATAAATGGCGAAATTGATCTTTTGTTAAACCAATATCTAAACGACTTACATCATCATATTCATAACGTTTAACTTGTTTTAAATAGCTTTCCTTTATTTCAGGAAAATCCACTTCATCAGTAACTTCAATTTTTTCGATTGCTTTCCCCTGACTAGCAAAAAAAACTAAAGAACTTAAAATTAAAAACTTAAATGACAATTTCATAATAACAATCTCTATATATTTTTGATCATAAGTTGCAGAGAATATGCCCTGCATATCCTCTGCTTTTTGATAGACATTTAATTAGTCAATCACGCCACTAATACCTATACGGAAACTTGGATCACCTTGCGACGCTGCAGCTATACCACTAGTTAATGACCATCGACCATTGTCAGCAGTTTTTCGTAATGTCACACCAACTGCATTTTCGCCGCCATGATGTGCAGCAGCTGCTGCGTATGTCCATTTACCAGCAACGTATGGAGCTGTTTCTAAAGACATTGCTGCAGCAATACCAGCCATCGCACGTTTTTCCACATCATCAATACGTTTATTAGTTGTATAGAATGATTGTTGTAATTGATCACCTAAGTTCGTAATCTTCTGATCCAATTGATTATCTCTTTGATCTAACGCATCAAGAGCATCACCAACATTATGTTGAGTCCCACCCCCAACGTTATAAGTAGGGCCGGTATTGGTCTCATAATTTGCTCCACCACCTAAATAGTTATAGATATTGGTATTACTTGCATGTAACTGCGAACCATTGATAGCGTCTTGAGATGTTGAGTTAATTGCACCATCCGCTACATTAGTTACTTTATTACCGCCTGCATTAATACCAGCTTGATCAATCGTTACATTACCTACTGATACTTTGCTGGCATTAACATCACCTGCAGTTACAGAATCAAATGTCACATCTTTATTAGTCGCAACTTGATAGTTTGTACTGCCATCATCATTTTGAGTTGATGTAACGGTAATATTATCGCCTGCTGTTACAGTAGATTTTGCAGCAGCTGCAGCCTGTGCAGCATTCTGTGCAACTTGTTTAAGCTGATCTTCTGTAGCGGCTTGACCTGAAGTAATATTGTCTGGATTCCATGTTGTATTGGTTAAACCATTTACGGTACCAGCATCACCATTTACAGTAACTTGACCTGCAGTAATGGTTCCTGTTGATCCATCAATTTTCACATCGCCAACTTCAATCGTTCCTGCATTACCATCAATAGATACAGCGTTATTACCGGAACCCACTTTAATTTGATCACTCAAACCAACTGTAATGTCATTACCATTATTGCTAACAGTCACACCACTAGCGGAATCACCTTTAACATTAACGGTGTCCCCTGGTTTCACAGTACTTGCTGCAGATGCACCTGAATCTGTAGCAACTATCCAACCTTGATTCGCATTAGCTGCTTGATCATTAACATACTTAATCGCGTCATCAATATTTGATTGACCAGTACCGCCAATGTTATTCCAGCTAATTTGGTTGTTTACATATGTCGCATTACCACCAAACAACTCTGTAACATTATTTCCAAGTGCATATAGCTGGCTACCATTTACAGCGTCTTTAGAATTTTCACTAATTTCACCATCGGCAACATCAGTAACTTTTTTACCGCCTGCATTAATACCATCTTTAGTAATGCTCGGACCGCCAGCAATCTCAAGGCCATCCGTTGTGATTGATGTATCACCTACAGTAACCTTAGTGAAATCAACTTCATCTTCTGTTGCAACCGTATAGATCGTTTGACCGTCGGCACCTGTCACTGAGCTAACAGAAATATTTTTGCCTTCAGTTACCTCTGTTTTTGCCGAAGCTGTTTTGCCATCGACATAGGTTTTATTGGTAATGTGATCGCCATTAGTGATCGGACCGGTATATGTTGCACCGCCATTGTTCACTGTGAAGCTATCACCCAACTTAGTTTCGCCTGTTGCAGTGAGATTTGTCGTTGTTACGCTGTCACCATTGATAACCGTATCGCCTACAGTCACACTATTTAGATCAGTAAGATCTTTCGACATAACTAGATTCAACTTGCCATCTTTCGAATCAACTCGAAGATTTGCACCTGTAGCTTCTGCGTCTGCTGCTAAATCACCAGTGATATCTAATTGCTCATTGAGTTTCTTCGCAATCACGTCACCTGTATTACCACCAAACTTCATACCGTCATTTAGTGTTGCAACTTGCTGTTCTTCACCAGGTTGT
>NZ_VPCE01000011.1:0-10620 GCF_013418335.1 Acinetobacter sp. YH12145
CCATTAGTGATCGGACCGGTATACGTTGCACCGCCGTTGTTCACTGTGAAGCTATCACCCAACTTAGTTTCACCTGTTACAGTGAGATTTGTCGTTGTTACGCTGTCACCATTGATAACCGTATCGCCCAATGTGATGCTATCGCCATTCAAAATGGTATCGCCCACTGTTACGTTATCAAAGTTTACATCTTTCGCTGTTGAAATCTTGATGCCACCCTGGCCATCATCTTCTAACAGCATGTTGTCGCCAGTAACAAAATTCGCTTTATTATCCGCTTTGTTTACTGTTTTAACTGTTACGCCATCAATTTGTGTTTCGATTTCTTGTAATGCACTATCAGCAGCAGTCAAGCTGTCTTTAGTTTTATCACTTAAATCAATTGCATAATCAGTTACATTGTCTGCATTCGCCGTGCCTGCTTTAACAGTTACCGCATCTGAACCCGCTGATGCTGTTGTGCCATTGGCATTGACTGTATATGTGTTTTGACCTGTCGCTGCATCCGTTACTTTATCTACGCTTGCAACGTTGGTACCTGCTTTAACTGTTGTTTTAGCAGCAGAGATAGCTGTAGCAATATCAACATGAGATTTACCATCGACAACAAATGGACCTGTAACATTACCAGTTTCGTCTAAAGTAACACCGCCTCCAATTAAATTGACTGTAGAGTTTGCAACATTACTTAATACTGCATTTGTTGCATACAATTGACTACCGTTAATTGCATCTGTACTGTCTGCAGAGATTTTACCAGCAGCAACATTTTTAAGTTGGCGTTCCGCTCCATCAGAACCAATAGAAACTTGCATTCCAGCGTCTGCTGCTTGTCCAGCAAAACCGCTGTAAGTTAATTCACCTACAGCCGCTGAATTTTCTGATGTCGCATCAGAATCTGTATTAGCTGAGGCGCCTAATGCAACCGAATTTTCTTTATTTGCT
This sequence comes from Acinetobacter sp. YH12145, assembly GCF_013418335.1. NCBI lineage: Bacteria > Pseudomonadati > Pseudomonadota > Gammaproteobacteria > Moraxellales > Moraxellaceae > Acinetobacter > Acinetobacter sp. YH12145. The sequence goes on from NZ_VPCE01000011.1 coordinate 946, forward strand.
GTAGCTAAAACCCCTAGAGCTGTGGCAGATTCAGCTATTGCTGAAGCTCCAGTACCAACTACGGTGGAATTATCCCCACTTGCAACAGCTAGAGTACCTACTGCTGTAGAGTACTCACCACTTGCCTCAGTAAAATAACCTAATGCCGAGCTATAATCAGCTGCCACTGTTGCACCACCAACAGCAGTACCACCTCTAGATGCCAACGAACCATGCCCTAATGCATAAGCGCTATCACCTGTCGTCTCGGCCAAATGACCAATAGCAGCAGAACCCACGCCCTTAGCTATAGCAAGGTCACCTATTGCAATTGCATGATCACCTTCCGCCTTACTATTTAAACCAATACCCACAGCGCCTTCAGTAAGTGCTTCTGCATTATGACCAAGTGCAACAGATGATAATCCCGAGGCTGTTGCTGCAACACCTGCAGCTAAAGCATTTTCTTCCGTAGCAGATGCAAATGAACCTAAAGCGACAGTACCGATTTTAGACGCTTCTGAGTCAAAGCCTAAACTTGTTGAATATTGCCCACTTGCAATTGAATAAGACCCTATAGCTGTTGAGTTATCTCCTATGGCCTGGGCATTTGAACCTACTGATGCCGCACCATATGTTAAAGCTTGCGCTCCAATACCGACTGCTGTTGCATTTATTGCTGTCGCATCACTTCCCCACCCTACCGCGATACTACCATCTGCTGTCGCTTCTGATAAATGGCCGACAGCAATAGCTTTCTCACCTGTTGCCTTTACAGTATCACCAATACCAACCGAACCATCAGCAGAGGCATTTACACCTGTACCCAAAGCAAGAGATTGTTGCCCAGCTGTACTATTATGACCAACAACAATTGCTGTTTCACCGGCAGTGGTATTATTATTACCAACTACAAGCGTATTCGTATGTGCAACTGTGTTTGTATTCCCTACCACGCGAACACTAGCAATCTCGCCAATGATTTGATTGTTATTACCAAATATGCCACTTTCTGTTGCATCAATTGTGCCATTGTTATTACCTAAACTATATGTTCCTGAACCAGTAATTGTGGTTGGATCACCAATTGCACCAGAGCCAATACCAGTAACAATATTACCTGTACCAATACTAATCGAATTTTGGCCTGTGGCTTGTGCCGAAGTACCTATCGCTATAGCATTATTACCGCCAGATTGAGCACTATCACCAACTGCAACACTTGAAAGCCCACTAGAAACTGAACTAGTGCCAACAACTACAGATCGTTCTCCCTGAGCTTCAGCTGATGCTCCTAATGCGACTGAACTCACGCCTAAACCTTTAGTAAGTGATCCGATTGCAACGGCATACTCCCCACTCTCAGTCGCAGTACCCACAGCTACTGAGTTTGTACCAACGGCTTGTGATTGAAACCCACCAGCAAAAGAACTTTGCCCAACCGCTTGTGTATATGCACCAACAGCGGTAGAAGCAATACCAGTAGCCTTAGCAGTATCACCGCCAGCAAAAGCTGAATTTTCACTAGCCTCTGCATTCACCCCAACTGCTGTACTATATACTTTTGTTGCTTGAGCTGAACTACCTAAAGCTAATGCATCAGAAGCTGTAGCATCTGCTGAAGTGCCTATTGCAACTGAATTACTACCACTCGCAGTTGTACCCGTATTATTCCAATCTCTTCCCGTTCCAGTTGCACTCCCTATTGCAACTGAGCCAGTACCAGACGCAACACTCGAATGCCCGACTGCTGTAGATCTTGCCCCTGTTGCTGAGCTAACAGTCCCTAATGATAAAGAATAATCACCTTTAGCTGCAGCTTCACGTCCAATTGCAATTGAAGCATTACCTGTCGTATATGATTTATTACCTATAGCAACATTGTTATTTCCATTTGCATATGAATTAGATCCAATAACAACTTGAGCACCTAGGTTAATACCATCCTGAACAGCAGAAGTAGCACCATCAATTGTTGCTGTAGCATTTCCACCAATAACAACAGACCCCCTACTTAAAGATTTAGCATTATCTCCAATTGCTATAGCATTTCCTGCAGCAACTTGAGTTTGCATAAACAAAGGTACGTTAGGGTTTTTCCAATATAATATTTCTAAGGAACTATTTCCATCATAGACTACACCATTATCATGACTAACCAAACCTGTTCCAGTACCTACTGTTGTAATTTTTTTTGCTGCAAATGCTTGAGATGCACCACCAATACATACAGCTAGCATGCTAATTTTAAAAAGCTTTGACAGCAGACTTTCATTATTAATCGAATTATAGTTTTCACTAGCATTCTTTACGGCTTTTGTTTTTTTGCCCGCTTTTGCTAATTCTGAAACCGCCACCCAAACCCCTAACGAGGCATTCCAAACAACTCTATAAATCTTATTCATAGTGAAACCTTATAGCACAGAAAAATGATAAATTAGTCACACTTTTAATCTAAATAAATGTGCAATTAACACATATTTTACACATTAATGTGCAGTTTGCACATTTTTTTTACAGTAAAAAATTATGTTCATGATTAAAAAAGAAATTTTTTCTTGATATATTTATAATATTAAGTAATAAAACATATTATTAAGTTTGCTTAAACAATACACAAAAGAACTAGCTGTTATAATTTTTGTAACTCATAATATTGTTTTAATTTGACCGTAAATTATAATTAAACACATGGAATGTATTAATTTTTGAAAGAGGTTTATATGCCAGACTCACTATTGCCAATTTCAGAAATTGCAAAAAAAAATGTATCTAAAGTTATGAATCCCTTGATATTTTGGCTAATTAAATCAGGAGTAGGATTTAGTGAATTCTCACAATCCTTAAAAATAATTTTTCTTAAACAATCAATAAATGAACTAGAAAAACTAGATAAGAAGTTGACCGATTCGTCTATAAGCTTGCTCTCAGGTTTAAACCGGAGAGATGTTAGTGAATTAAAGGCTACTCTTACAAATGACACTCTGACTCAAACTTCTTCAAACATAAGTGCGCGTGTAATTACATTATGGATTCAAAAAGAATGGCCGAAACAAATTGCCGTTACGGGAGAGGGAATAAGTTTTGAGAGTCTTGCAAAAGAGATTTCACAAGATAAACATCCAAGAGCCATCATTTCAGAGTTAGATCGTCTTGGACTTATTACTGAAGTTGCAAATACCGTAATATTACATACTGAATCTTTTACTCCATCTAATAGCTCTTCATATAGTCAAAAACTACTAGCACAATCCGCATCAGATCACATCTCATCTGGTCTTTCAAATATTTTAATCTCTCCAAACATGTTTCTTGAGCAAAACATAAATGCAGATGAATTAACAGAGGAGTCAGTTCAAATATTAAAAAGTTACACACATGAGATATGGAAAGAAATGTCAAAAAAATTGGTGGATAAAGCTTTAGAATGTACAAAAAATGACGAAGGAAAATTAAATGCAAGATACCGCTTCAGTATGGGTATATATCAATTTGATGAAATTTTAAATAAAGACAATTCTTAAAAATATTTACCTAACATGTTATTAATAAAGTATATTAAATAGCAACCTTTTCACATAAAAAGGATATTCATAGTGAACAAACCTTTTTTTTATTTAATATCAGTTTTTCTTATTAGTGCTTGTGGGGATGATTTAGGTTCATTAAACACTGGCGGTGTATCTTTAGGCGGTACCGGTTTGCCTACTGCCGGCGGAGGTAATATTCCACCGTTAACTACTGATGAAGAAACTAATGACTATATTATTTGGACAAAAGGTGTATACACACAGGTTTGTGAAAACTTAACAATTTCATCATATTTTCAAAACAGTGAGACAAATGAAGCTATTTTGAAAGATGGACATGGTACTTTTCTAATAGATACTAATGAAAAACCCACTTCAAATTTAACACTTGTTCTTACTGTTAAAAATAATAATCTTTATCCTATTTATGAGTATAGATATAAATGTGAACCACCTGTAATTCTGAAAGATCAAAATCAAAACATTTATGAACCGATAGAAGACCCTCAATGCTCTAATACTTCGGATGAATATCAGATACTTATGCCTTCTGATACATGGAATTATACTTTAAAATATAATATTCCTAAATATACTCAAGCATGGAATATGAAATATGATAAAGAGTTCTCTATTAACCAATATTCACCTATTAATCAAAGATTAAAATGCTCTACCTTTAGTCTAGATTTTTTAGTTGAAAAAATGTAAGAATAAATTTATCAAATAAAATCAATGCTCTAGTTATGGCTGTCTTATAGAGATGGCCATAAGCTTACCGTGTATCACATATACTTAAATAAAATAGATTAATGATAACGTTATAGTATTTCATTACAAATTCATTAATTTTTTTAATATTCAACGGCTTTGTTGCACAAAGCTGTTCTTAAGGGCTTCTTCGGCAATATAATTTCCAAATGAAGAAGCCTACACACAAAATCTACCGCACAACCAATTGGGCCGCATATAACCGAGCTCTCATTAATCGTGGGAATATTGCCATTTGGTTCGATCCAAAAACACAATGGTATGCAGAACCTCAAGGCAAACAAGGTCGAAGTCAAACCTACTCCGACATAGCGATTCAATGCTGTTTGATGATTAAATCTCTATTTAGACTCACTTTACGCATGGTTACTGGCTTTGTTCAAAGCTTAATTAAACTTTGTGGATTAGATTGGACAGCACCAAACTTCACGACGCTTTGTAGACGACAAAAGTATATTGATATTCAAATTAGCTACCAGAAAAGTCGTGATGGGTTACACCTACTCGTCGACTCTACGGGTTTAAAATTTTTAGGTGAAGGCGAATGGAAGCGTAAGAAACATCAGCCTGAATATCATCGCCAATGGCGTAAATTACATATTGGTATAGATACTAAAACCTTGCAAATACGCGCTGTACAGCTCACCACAAATAATGTTAGCCACTCACAAGTACTCGAAGATTTACTTGCTCAAATTTCCTTGGATGAACACATTGATTCTGTTTATACAGATGGTGCTTATGATACAAAGCACTGCCGACTAGTCATTTTAGATCGAGATGCATATGCGATCATTCCACCTAGGAAGAATGCAAAGCCTTGGAAAGATCAGCAGGTGAGGTCTATAGAGCGGAACGAATTATTAAAGACAGTCAAACGTCTAGGCATATCGCTTTGGAAAAAGTGGTCTGGTTATCATCGTCGAAGTTTGGTGGAAACCAAGATGCATTGCATCAAATTATTAGGCGATAAATTAACAGTAAGGGATTTTCCGAATCAGGTGAATGAGATCCATGCACGCGTAGCAGTTTTGAATAAATTCACAGAATTAGGTCGCCCTCATAACCAGGTTGTCTCTTAAACTGGGCTCACCTACGGAAACTCAGCCTTTTAAACCTTTATGCAACAAATCCCTATTTAACTTAAGACACAGTCTCTACTCCCATGCAAAATGTAAGCGTATCTTTTTTCTTCAGTTCACTTTATCCTAAAACAGTGCAATATACCGATCAATAAGTTAATCAATGTCAAAAATTTTAGAACCTGAATTAAAACGAATTGTAATCAATTATCTTTTAAAAAAGGAGGTATTACAAATTGACAGTACTTTAATAAATGAATATGTAATTGATAAATATTCTCGCCGTGTTGATCTAGCTTTAATTAAATCAAAAAAATTATTTGCTTATGAAATAAAAAGCAGCTCTGATACGCTTTTAAGATTACAAGGTCAAGTCTCGACCTACCTTCAATATTTTGATAAGGTTACAGTTATAACAAGTCCAAAACACACCCAAAAAGCCCTATCAAGCACACCAGCGAATGTAGCTATTTGGGAAGTTAATGATGAGTCAGTTAAAGTTATACGTGTAGGAAAAATCAAAATGATTTCAGATAAGTATAATTTTTTAAAACTTATGCCAGTTACAGAATTAGCAAAGCTAGCACGTGAAAATAACATTTTTGTTAATCTTAAAAGACGCAAAGTACTTGAACAGAATTTACTATACCTACCTACCACTTTAATCCGTGAACGTGCTCTAAATTACTTAAGTGAAAGATATAAAAAAAGTAATCAACGATTTTTTAGCAATCTCAATAAATCACAAGTAACCAATACAGAAGATTTAAAACTTTTACGGACAGATCTAAACATTGAGTCCAATAAATTAAAATCAACCAACATCAACAACTTAATAGAAATTCTTGAATTAATGCACCAAAATGAATGTTAATTTTCAAGTACTAATCCTCCCAATCCTCATCTGTATCCAATGAGGTAATATCATCACCATAATGCAATTGCTGATATAAATGCATATTGATTCTGACAGCCGTAGCTTTATTAGCTGATGTAATAGCATAACTATCGCCCAATGCTGTCTTTTCAATCATTTGAGTCCCCCATAAATGCAGATCTTTAATCCAATATTCACTATTTATAACTTCAATCGCAGCTTGTTTATATAAACGCTCTTTCTCATGTTCATCTCCAAGTACAAACTCCTTACGTACAAAACGCCAATCATTTTTTAAAGCATAATCAATTCTAGGCGGTGGTACCCCCCCTCCACCATTTAAACTTTCAGCTCTAGCGCTGGCTCTGTCTGAATAGATTAAAGAAACCTCTTTACAATGATTTTTCACTTTATTAAAAATTTGTCGTTCGTAAATTGGAATTTCTCCTTTAGTAGCTCCATGAAATTTATATGGAAAAGAAGTACCTGAAATTGAAAAATATGCTGTAGGGAAAAAAGAACTGAGCTTATTAATGAATAAAGAATATTTTTCACAATTCAATAAATGTGATCTAGTGAAATCACCATAGTCAAAAAGTAATAACATTTCACTTATTGATTTTTTTTTATTCAACAATAGCTTTATAATGAAATTAAAATCATCATTATCAATACTATACTCACCACTCATTTCAAAACGTATTACTATAGGTTTACACAAATTAATAAACCCATCTAATTGGGGCTCTAATTCTTCCAAATTATCTAATTGCACTACTGGTACATAGTTTTGATTACTTTCAAACAATTTAACCCAATTCTGATATCCATTTTCAGGATTGGCTAACTCTAAAATCTCTGATTCGCAAGTAGATGGATTATTGCTATTTTGACAATCTCTCAGATACGCTCGATCTAAATCAAATAGTCTAACCCTATCATCAATAGCTTTATTTATACGTAAAAAAGATTTTTCAAGGGTCTTAGAATTAACCCACTTTTTAAGTGATATTAAAGGAAAAAGTATATCTTTATCATGTTTCGGCAACTCTTCCAAGGCAGCCATTTCAGCAGGCTTTAAACACAATAATGGGATATAATTGATATTACTAAATGAAATCATAAAAATGCCTTATATTTTACTTAGTCTAATCTTGAGAGCTGTTACAGATACATTAAGGTCATCTGCAATTGCCTGATAAAAATTTTCACCCTTTAATTTCTGATGTTGATGCATTAAATCTTTTACTATATCTATAGGCATTAAAATATCAGCTGCCAATCTATTAGCTTGCGCTTCAATTTCATCACTTTGTGATGAACGATAGAGAACATCATCTGTAATTCCTGTTGAAAGTAGATGTCTATGTAAAAAAAAATGTGCTATCTCATGTGCTAATGTATACCGCTGACGTGTTTGAGCATCGTGTCTATTTACCCTAATAATTACTTCGCCATCTTGTTCTTTAATTTCGCCAGAAATATTCGCAGGTAAGGTTGCTCTTTTAACAATCAAACCTAACTCTTTTGAAAGAAGACCTAATTTTATTGGCATGTCATTCTGATGTTTTTTAATAATTTCTTGATTTTGAAAACTTAAACTCATCCACTCATTAGACTGATTCATTTTTCCAACTCCGCATCAAATTCAGGAAAATTATTAAAACCACTAGTGTCTTCAGTTAGCTTATTATTTCTCATAATCAAATCTACCGCATCTTCTAACTGAGGACGGAAAGTGCCATCTGCAAGCAGTTTAGCAATTTCTTTTATAGCAATTGCCTCTAATTGACTATCAACCTGCTCTGCCGCTATTCTACTTGCAACATCAGTTGAAACTGATTCAGCAATATCATTCGTTGCTTTCTTTATATTCTTAAGACCAATAAATGAAATAACAGCCATTACCACACCAAAAATTGTAACTAATAAAGCAACACAAGCTAAAAGAATACTGACCCAAGTCGTATAATCGACACCGGGTTTCTTATTTTTTTGCTCACTAACATTTTCTTTTAATTCGTCCTGACTCGCCTCTAGCTTATCAATAATCTTTTTCTGATTTGCTATTGTTAAAGAAAGCTCATAAATTCTTTTATCAGTGTCAACAAATTCACCATCTCGATGATTCACGGCACTTATTTCAATATGATTTTTATCGACTAGAATTAAGCCATTTTTTGATTTTTCCTTATTTTGATCTCCACCTTCATTGAATACATTATCGCTATCAACAGGCATGACATCAGCTTTAGCTACGGAAAAAATCAATGGAATTACTATTAACAATACAAATAAACTTATTTTCATTAGAAGTAAGATATCAATTCCCTTTATTTCCCAACAATATACTTAATCACTCCTCATCAGTCATTAAAATAATAATTAAAATAGATTCACTACCTTAAAAAATTTAATACGTATACCGTATTCACTTGCCTAGCGTACAAATTCATGACTGATAAATTCAGGTCCATTCTCACACCGGATCCTAACTGTTTTTCTCGATATTCTAGTAACTGATTGAGGGTTCGAATAACTCGGATTGTAAGTAATGAGAATCCTGCCTCAATGGATAAACCTTCTCGAAGGTAATCATCAATTACATTCAATAATCGAAACTTGCGACCATCGGTAAGTTGGTCATGCATAAAATCTAATGACCAAACTTGATTTTCCCGGATTGCTTCCTTCAATGGTTCAGGCGCGTGCCGTTTTAGTCTTCTTCTCGGTTTAATACGCAGATTCAGTGCTAAAAACCCGCTTATGATTCCAACCGCAGTTTTTAACATGGCGTAGATAAGAGAAGTACAGACCAAAGCCCCAATCCGTATTTTCTTTAGCGAGTTCAATTAGCTGCTCTGCAATTAATACATTATCATCGTTTATTTTGGACTGATAATGGTAGTCACTGATACTAAATGCGCGGCAGGCCAAACGAATGCTAACAGCATGATCGACTACAGCTTGTTACGCCATCTAACGACGACAAGATGACTTTATCACTTTCTTGACGTGGCTTACTGAATAATTTCGGCTTTAAGCCGATCTTCAGCATACATCTTTTTTAGTTTGGCATTTTCTACTTCTAGTTCTTTCAACCGAGTAATTAACGAGGCATCCATGCCGTTATATTTAGCACTCCATTTATAAAAGGCCGCACTACTATGCCACGTTCACGGCAAAGGATGGCAATAGGCGTGCCAGACTCCGCCTGTTTCAAAATAGCCATGATCTAACTGTCAGTAAATTTAGATGTTTTCATGCAGAATCACCTGCTTGTAGCTTAAGGGAAAATTCTACTTTTAGATGGCTTTGTTGCACAAAGATTTGAAATGCAAAGCGCCCCTAATTGAGCCAAATTTAAGGCGTAACTTGGGTAAGTGGTCGACCTAATTCCGTAAATCTGTTAAGAACTGCTACACGTGCATGGATC